>CAYMXM010000521.1:0-3949 GCA_964394065.1 uncultured Pirellula sp.
AGCGGTGTCCGACGGGGACGAGCCCCGGTCGGACAAGAAGCGAATTAGAGAACAAAACTTGCGCAAGGCCAATTCGTCGCAATACCAATTTTTTCGACAGTCCAGGATACCCTGACTGATTATTTCTCCCGAATGTTCAAGCGAGGCTATTGAGATGAGTATCTCTGCGTTCATGGAAAAACATTATCGGCACTACAACGCGCGAGAGACGCTAGCCGCTGCCAAAGGCTATCGCAAGCTGATGGAGGAAGGTGGTGCGATGTTGGTCTCACTGGCCGGAGCGATGAGTACCGCAGAACTCGGAATCTCTCTCGCCGAGATGATACGTCAAGGGAAGGTGCAGGCGATTTCTTGTACCGCTGCCAATCTTGAGGAAGACCTCTTCAACCTGTTTGCTCACAACGAGTACAGGGTCATCGAGAACTGGCGCGCGTTGAGCGCTCAAGACGAACAGGAACTCCTCGATGCGGGCTACAACCGAGTCACCGATACCTGCATCCCGGAAACGGTGATGCAGCATATGCAGAGTCGCTTGGTCAAGTATTGGACCGAAGCGGCTGAAAAGGGGGAGAGCTACTTTCCCTATGAGTACATGTACAAGATTCTCGACGAAGCAGACCTCAAACAGCACTATCAAATCCCGGTGGAACACTCTTGGATGATGGCCGCGAAGGAGGCTGGGATTCCGGTCTTTTCTCCGGGGATCGAAGACAGCACCCTCGGAAATATGTTCGCCGCGCGGGTCATGGACGGAACCGTTAAATCCCACAACGCGCTCAAGAGTGGGACCGAACAGATGCAGCATCTGGCCGAATGGTATCGCAAAATCTCGCAAGACAGGACGGTCGGCTTCTTCCAGATCGGAGGGGGAATCGCAGGTGATTTCGCGATTTGCGCTGTTCCGCTCCTCATTCAAGATCTGGAGATCGACGCCAAACGCTGGGGGTACTTCTGCCAGATCAGCGACGCCGAAACGAGCTACGGCGGTTATTCGGGGGCTGTTCCCAACGAGAAGATCACCTGGAAAAAATTGACAATGGAAACTCCAAAGTACATGATTCATAGTGATGCAACGATCGTTGCACCTCTGATTTTCGCCTATGTACTTGGTTTGTAATGCAATATCCGCTCCCTCACCCAATCGGCGCCTACCGAGTGATCGATTCGCTCGCCAGCAAACTTGGCGAACATTGGGTCGAGATCGAGGATATACAGCAAGGGGTTACGAAGTGGGGATATTTCCTCACCCCCGACGACTTGGTCGAGAACGTGCAACGGAGGTGGCCTCCTTCGGTTCAACTGGGACGGCAGCATGCCCAAGTTACGAGTCCTTCGCTCGATCACTGGAAAGCTGTTCTGACAGAGCCTGGCGCACTTCTCGCTGTTTGCGCTCCGTTCGAGGGGAACTCCCTCGTGCAGTGGATGAGTGAAGGAAAAAGATTCTCGCTTCGAGAGTCTATCGGAATCATCCGACAAGTCGCGTCGAATCTAGCTCGCCTTCATCAAGCAGGGCTCGTGCATGGGAACCTGACCCCGGCGACGGTTTTGTTGTGCGAACAAGGCTCCCTGACCCTTCGAAGAGATCCCCTTTATCCTCCGACGTCTCCTTACTTCCACTCCGAAAAGGGTGTACTAGGTTTAACACCCAACGATCGATTCGCTGCGACTGCTCCCGAGTTGGCGATCCCCAACACCCCACCTAGCATTCAAACCGACATCTACGCATTGGGAGTCTTGTGGGGAACTCTTCTGCTGGGGCGAACTCCGTGGCCGATCACCGAGCAACTAGATGGCAATGGTTGGAAGAAGGTGCATCAAGTTGTTCCGATTCAACTTCCGTCCAATCTTCCCGAGCCATTGAAACGATGCGCGCAGCACTTGGTCGCCAAAAACCCAAGTGCTCGCTTTCCGGATATCGATGCCTTCTTGAAAGCGCTCGATGCCATCGTGGTCATTCCTCCCGAAACACCTGTCGTGCACGAGGTAACCGATCATTACGAAGCTCCTCCTGATCCTGACGATTCATTTGCTGAAGTGTTCCAGCCCAGGTCAACCTTACCTGCGGCACCGAAACCAATCGCAAAAAAGCAAAAGGGCAAACCGGCGTGGATGGTCCCAGCACTCCTCGGTGGAGTTGTATTGCTCTTCGGCGGAATCACGGGTCTCCTCTTGATGGGGAGCGGAACGAGAACCTCCCCCACGCCACCTCCTGTTGCACAGACCCCAAACACTCCTCCTGTCGAACCAACCGTTGAGCCTGAGATTCCGATTTCTCCGATCGCGGACCGATTCAATGTGTTGACGGACGACGGAAACCTCCTTTGGGCACCACCCACTGCGGGGGAGCCCTATTCGCTCGAACTTTTCCCACCGGGAGTGGAGAGTGTCGCCTTCTTCTCGAAGAAAGCGTGGGAGGGGAACGATCCGCTGAGTACGGTTCAACCATGGATCGCGGAGAGTATCGAATCGTGGAAAGAGTATGCAACGAAACTCCCGCTACTTTCCAATGGCTCGGTATCAGGAGTCGCCATTGCCTTGGTCCCAGAGGAATCGAAGAACTCCTTTGCCGTGGTCACTCGCTATAGCTTTGAGTCCCCGGTTGAAATCCAATCGATTCGAAACCGTTTGTCGGATTACTCCCCTAAAAAGGGGGAGGGTGGAGAGGAGAGAGTTCTCACGCTGGGAGAGATGGCCGTCGCATTCGATAGGTTGTCATTGGCACCAAGCGGTACCACTAGATATATGACGATCGGTCCCGTTGGGCTCATCGAGTCGATGGTAGAAACAGGCGGTGGGGCGGTTCCTTTGCGACGACAACTGGAGGTTCTGTTGCTCGCGAGCGATCGGGAGTCGGATCTTTTTGTCCTCGCCGCTCCAAGCTTTCTCATGGGGTACGGAAGAGGACTTCTTGAATCGGCTCCGATGAGCTTACCGATCGCGAAGGAGTTCTTCGGTGACTCGGTGCAAGGTGTTAGCTTTCGAGCCAACTTCAACCCCTCTCTTTATGGTGAGTGGAGGATGGTTCTTTCCGATGCGACGATGGTTGGACGTGCGACGGGGGAATTGAAGAATAAACTCGAAGGCTTGCCCAATGTTGTCGAAAGAAACTTGGTCGAAACGCCTTCCCCTCCTTATTGGCGAGCGGTCGCGAATCGATTTCCTCAGATGCTTCGAAGCTTGGTGCGCAACACGCGGTTTGGAGTCGAGGAGGGGCAAGTCGTCGCCAATGCTTACCTGCCGAGCGAGTCGCTTGGCAATTTGGTTGTGGGAACTTGGATGAGTCTGCAGGGAGCCACTTCCAATGGTTCTACTTCGGGGCCGAAGCCCGAAGCGGTTTCCAAATCAACAGAGGAGCTTTTATCGAGCCCGATCAGTATTTCCTTTGATCAAGAATCGCTTGAGATGGGGTTGGCTGCGATCGCGAGCGAATTCAACGGTTCCGTCTTGAACGGAGAGCCACCTCTTTCGTTTACGATCAACGGTGGAGCCTTTCAGAAGGAAGGGATTACCCAAAACCAACAGGTTCGTTCCTTTCAGCATAGTAATGCGCCGTTGCGAGAGGTCCTTACCGATCTGGTGCGGCGAGCGAATCCAGTAACGACGGTGCGGTCGCCGAAGGAGAAGGATCAAAAGGTCGTTTGGATTCTTGTGGAAGCGAATGGTGAAAAGAGAATCGAATTGACAACGCGGGTGTGGGCGGAAGCGAACGGGGTTGCGCTGCCGAGTGAGTTTTAGGTTAATGTAGAATGGAATTCATTCCGTTAACCGCCGCCGCCATTCAAAGCCGCCATCAGCGCAGTGAGCCGACCTCTTATTCAGGGCTGCTCAAGATCCCCCGATGTTGGCGAATGGCTCTTTCGCTTTTTGGGGAGCGTAACCATGAGCGAGACGCCCAGGCCCGAAAATCACAACCCGTGGCGTAAGCGAGGGATAGCGCTGGCAACCACGC
>CAYMXM010000522.1:0-3937 GCA_964394065.1 uncultured Pirellula sp.
CTGGCAACCAGACATCCATCCCAGGTCTCACAGCACGCCCTTCGTGCCTCAGGGAGGTGCCACCCAGGCGCCTGATATTCCCGGCAAGGGCTATGTTCACTCGCGACGCGGTCCCTCGCTTACGCCACGGGTTGTGATTTTTGGGCCGATGCGTCAGGCCCCCCCCTCCAAAGCCCTTCCCTACCTATAGTTCGTCCACGAGAAAGTAATGACTCAATCCCCTTCCCCTTCGAATCCTATGCCCCACCCTTCCCAGTCCTTGTTGAATCTCTTTTCCGCGGGGCTCATTACGCCGAGAAGCCTGCTCCTGAGAAGCCTACTCTTGGGAGCACTATTAACCCCTTCGGATGGTCTTCTCGCTCAATCCCCTCCTTCCAAGGTAGATGGAACCAAAATTGGAGAGATTGAGTTTCACCTCGCTTCAGGGTGGAGCCTGAAAAACGGAACCGCAGAGGGGCTTACCGTATGGCCGATCGCTGCGACTTGGGACTCGCACGGTAACTTGGTCGTCGCCGAGTCTGCCGGTGGTGGCGCAACGGTACAGCAACAATTGGAGCAACGCCCCCATCGCGTCGTTCGGTTGATCGACTCCGACAAGGACGGGATCTTTGAAACGCGTCAAATCGTGTATCAGGGGCTCCCGTTTCCCGAAGGAGTTCTTTGTGTCGGCAACGATGTCCTCGTCTCCGCTCCCCCGCAGATTTTACGATTGGTGGACGCCGATGGGGACGGTGTTGCTGAACGTCAAGAAACCTGGCACGACGGTAAAACGCTGACCGGTTGCGCCAACGACCTTCACGGCCCTTTCCTCGGCCCCGAGGGTTGGATCTACTGGTGCAAAGCTGCCTTCGCCGAACAAACCATCCCGATCTCCGGCCCCTTTTCAGGGACTAGCTCTGCGTCCCATCTCTACCGTAAACAAATCGGTGCACCGACCTCGGACAGGATCATGACCGGTGGAATGGATAACTTGGTTGATGTGACCTTCGACGATCTGGGGGACAAGTTCTTCGTAGCCACTTTTTTACACCGACCTGGTGCGGGTTTGCGAGACGGTTTGGGGCATGCGGTTTATGGAGCAGTCTTCGGGAAAGAAAACGCCGTTCTCCAAGGTCATCCGCGTACCGGGCCCCTGATGAAACCACTGGTCGAAATGGGGCCAGCTGCCCCTCCTGGAATCCTTGCGGTCACCAATATGGGGTTCCCCGGGAGTTTCCCTGCAGAAGCGACGACTCTCGTCGCTGCCCAATTCAATTTGCAACGAATCTCGATGCACCATTTGCAACGACAAGGTGCTTCCTACACGACGACCAACTCCGATATTCTCACCAGCGATCAAATCGACTTCCATCCGGTCGATCTCCTCCAGGATATCGACGGAAGCCTTCTCGTCGTCGATACGGGGGGATGGTACGACCTCTGCTGCCCAAGCTCGGGGGCCGAAGACAGAATCGCTCCGGGAGGCATCTATCGTCTCTCCCCCGAAGGAGCTGGAGCGTTTCCCCAACGTGGCCCGGGCGTCTCGCCCGGAACAGCCCTGGCAACTCCGGGGGGGACGCACAAGCCACGGGCGCATGAGTCGGTCCTGTCTCTTCTCCGTCAAGGCGATTGGAAAGGGTTGCTCCTATCCGACCAACGGAGGGTGCGCGAGATCGGAACGCAATCTTGGCTCGACTCCGGTGCCGATGTCGATGCGGAAGGAAAGGTGATCGACCAAACCGATTGGCTGGTCGCGATGGCTCTCGACATGAATCTTCCTACCGCAAATCGCGCTGCCGCCTTCTGGGCCTATGCACGCTGGATCGAAAAGCATGGAAGGACCGAACGAACTCCATCCCTGGTGAAGACGCTGCTCGATCGGAACGATGATCCACTTACCCAATCGGCCCTCCACCTGACCTCGACCTATCGTTGGGACGATGCGATCGATAGGTTGACAACCTTAGTTCAAGCGAATGAGCCTCCTATGCTCCGTCGCCTTGCGGCAGAATGCCTGGGCAGAATCGGCAACGAATCGGCGATCCCAGCCCTCCTTGAGTCGGCTAAATCGATGGCCGGAACCGGAAGCTCCGAATCGGATCGAGTCTTGCAACATGCGGTTCTGTTCGCGTTGATGGAAATCGGAGCGAATCGTGAAAATGGAAAAGGAATCGGTGAACTTGTCGATGCGTTGAAAACCTCATCGAACCCAAAGGTCCAGTTCGCGGCGCTCCATGTGCTGAACGAACTCGGACGCCTCGACGTGGACTTAATCCCCCATCTCGTTGCTGCGGTTCAATCGAATGATCCCGAGCTTTCGTCTCTAGCCGAAATCGTCATCGCCAGAGATGCTCCCTCCTTAGACGCGTATTTGAAGTTCCTCGCTACTCTTTCCGAGGCTGATTTGGCCAAACAAGCCTCCGGTGTGACTCGCGTGTTGAGACGAGGTCGAACGCTCCCTCCAGCGCAATCCTGGATCCTTGCCCATCTCCTCGAGGAATCTCCTACGAAGGAGAGTTGGAAACGGGAGCTTCTTAAGGTCATTCTCGCAGACTATCGGAACCAACCACTTCCAACCGGATGGGGGGACCGCCTCGTTCCTTATCTGGATACCAGCGCCCCTTACGGAGAAGAGCTTCTGATTCTTCTTAAGGAGATTGCGATTCCAGCTTCGGAAACGAAGCTGGTCGCGACACTTGCAGAACTCACGCGATCGTCAAATTTTGTGACCGCTCTCCATGCCGTCGGCGCCTCGCCACGGGGTTCTATCGAGCTTCCCGAGGAGACTCAAAAGCGGATCGTAAGCCAACTTCTGGAATCAAGTTCCTCCGAGACGGGGCTCGCATGGCAAGCGGTTCAGCGGATCGATCTTAAGAATGCTCCCTGGCAACAGCTTCTCCGGGGGCTCGACCAATTCAGTCCTGTCGAATATTCGAAAGGGATCGAAGTTCTTGCGCTGAGCCGTGTGGCGAAAGAAGATACAACTAGCGATATTTTGGTGCGCGCCATCGCGGCTCAACCGGCGACCAAGACCTTGAACCCAGCAGTGGTCGATCGATGGTTTGCCTCTTTTCGCGCGGAGGTTCGGCAACGGGTGACGGAGGTCCTCGCAGCGGCCCTCGCCCCACCGGCGGATATGCAGGCGAGTATCGATGCGACTCTTCAGTCTCTTCCCGAGGGGAATGCAACACGAGGCCAAGATCTCTTTCGAAGCAGCAAGGGAGCCTGCGCTGCCTGCCATCGAATCGGGTATGTGGGAGGTACACTTGGGCCTGAGTTGACGCGCATTGGGAAGTCTCGAACTCGCCGTGATTTTGTAGAAGCCATCCTCTTCCCAAGCCATCGGATCGAGCAAGGTTTCTCGTCGACGAGCATTTTGACCGTGGATGACGAAGTCATCACTGGCATCGTAACATTCGAGGATGAGCAGCGGGTCGAAGTGGCGGTTTCGGCAGACAAGAAGGTATCGGTCCCCAAAAGTGAGATCGAAACAAGAAACGAGAGCGCAACATCCTTGATGCCTGCGGGAATCGACCAACTCCTAAATCCTCAAGAGTTGGCCGATTTGTTGTCGTTCCTAGAGAAGTCGAAGTAGGGCTAGGGTGGCATGCCCAGAGCGAAGCGATGGGCGTGGAGCGCTTGTAGGGTGTGTGAAGTGGTCGCCATTTCCAACTCAGCCCCGATGGCATACCAAGCAATCGTTCCTATCGCAACCCGTGGCGTTAGCGAGGGATAGCGTCGCGATTGAACGTAGCCCTTGTCGAGAATATTCCAAGGCGCCGCGTGGCACGCCCCAGAGACACTAAGGGCGTGCTGTGAGGCCTTGGATGGATGTCTGGTTGAGAGCGCTGTCCCTCGCTTACGCCACGGGTTGTGAGTTTCGGGCCTCGCTTACGCGTCGGACAAACAGTCCGCTGCCCCCTCATCCCCAGCCCTTCTCCCCCAAAGGGGGCGAAGG
>CAYMXM010000523.1:0-3932 GCA_964394065.1 uncultured Pirellula sp.
CTCTCCATTCCAATGAACACACAGTTGCGGGCGTCGCAGGGGCGCAGAGAAAAAACTGTGCTGAGCGAATTGACATTGAGCAAGTTTGTGCAGGAGCGTCGCATTGCCTTCCCCTTTTTTTCGTGCTCGTGCTCGTGCTCGAATCTCGAGTAAGAGTACCGCTGCGCTGAGTACGAATCGGCGGGGCGGAGGCGCCAACTTGGCCAATGTTCCTTGCACTCCTACCCCTCACCCCCAGCCCCTCTCCCCGAAGCGGGGCGAGGGGAGCAGAGTTCTAAAGCGCAGCGCGTTCTAGGGCGCCAAAGCGGCGTCCGACGGGGACGAGCCCCGGTCGGACGGAAGAGCATCCGAAGAAACAAATCCGATCCCTCAAAACCCTGTGCTGATACCAACTTTTTGGTAGCCCAGCCTTATACCGCCTCGATAGAACTATTGCTGACGTTCGCCTTCACTAATAACTGGTCGACCTCGTTGGAAACGATGACGCCGTAGTTGATCGCCCCCAGCCAGCCGGACATGATGATTCCGACGCTCCCGGCGTGATAAAGACCCTTGATTTGCTGGGGAAGCCCCCGCGAGACGGCAAGACCCTCGAATTTGGTCCCGAAACTGGCCCCCATCTGATGCTTGGTGTAGTGGTGGAACGTCCTGGGAGTCGCCGCCTCGGCGTGTTCGACCATGTCCCGGCACCCGGGAACGTATTTTTCCAACGCATTGAGGGTCGTCTCGACAAGATCCTCTTTGCTCGCTTCGTATTCTTCGTCGCTGAGATTGGCCCAATCGCTCCAGTTGGCGTTGGTGCTGCTGACGATTGCGTGCCGTACCTTCCCCTGAGGACGGGTCCGGGGGTAGTAAAAGCTGAAGGTCCGGGAGGTGATGTTTCGATCGAGGAGCAAATCGGTTCGAAATCGATCTGCGGTCGAGCAAAAAAGCAAATCTCCGGTCGACTCCTCCACTTCGTAGCCAGGCTTCAATGCCATGTAGACTTGCGTGCTGCTGTTGTTGAGCCGCACGGCAGCGGCATCCTGAAGGAACTGCGGATCGAAATGCTCTTCGCCGACCATTTGAAGGATTGTCGTCTTCAAATTCGCATTGCTCACCACCGCTCGACACTTGATCTCACGTCCGTTGACGACGATACCTCGAACCTCCTTTTGGGGGCCGACGAGGATCTTCGAAACATCGCATCGGATCCGAACATCGACGCCGTTCTTCTCCAGCTCGGTTTGCATCTTCCCGACCAAGTCGTCGGTTCCACCTTCGTAGATGAAGACTCCCTTGGCCATGAAATTTGAAAAGACGATTCCATAGGTAAGGGCTGGGTCCTCCAGCGTCGAACCGTTCGCGTAGGTGATCGGCTCCATCAACAAGCGAACGACATCTTCGCGACCGGGGAAGAACTTTTCGAACAGCTCTCGCGTGGTCATCTGCTGGTCGTCGTAGAAATTCATTCCGCGCGCGGTGTCGAAGAAGCTTTGCACGCTTTCTGCCGAGAGTCCGAATCGTTCCGTGAGGAGCCGTGTGAAATCCTCTCGGTTGAAGGTCGTGGTGAGCGAGAACATCGGGTTGTCGAACCGGATGTTTTTGAGCTGAACAATGTTCCCTGCGATCTCGTCGTTCCAGTAGCGGCGACAACTCTTGATCATTCCGTAGGGGAAGCCGTGCAGAGAGATATCGAACGTATGGCTCCCGGGGCGTTTGAACCAAGTCGCTAGGCCACCTAGCTTGTAGTGCTGTTCGAGAAGAAGGACTCGGTGCCCAGCGCGACCGAGAATGTTGGCGGAGGTCATTCCAGCCAGTCCGCTTCCGATGACGACGACATCGTACTCTGACTGAACTCCGGCAAGAAAATCTTTAGGCATATCTGGTTTTCAAGTAGTGCGGATGAGAGGAATCGAACCTCCACGGCCATATGTATTAGGCCACTAGATCCTGAGTCTAGCGCGTCTGCCAATTCCGCCACATCCGCAATTTCCCGGCTGGGTAGGCAATTCCCCAGGGTTACTCTTTAGGAAGGTATCGGAGATCGGTGGTTTGGTCAAGATGCGGTGGGTAACCACGGAATACACCCAATGTAGAACGGAATTCATTCCGTTAAACAACGTCTCCATCCCAAGCCCCCATCGCCGCGCTATGCCCACCTCCATCTCAGGGCAGCTCAAGCCCCCGCAGGTGGTGAGAGGCTCTCGAAGAGCAAATGGGGCTTTGGATGGAAGCAGGGATTAACGGAATGAATTCCGTTCTACGTCTCAAGCGCCCCGCGCATCCCATCATGTAACTCCGCCGTCGCTGCTACCAACACCTCTCCGCCCCAGAGATCGATCGGCTCTCCCGAAAAGTTGGTTACAGCTGCCCCTGCTTCCGTTGCGATTAAAACGCCTGCAGCGATATCCCAAGACTTCAAGCAGCTCGCCCAATAAGCATCCAATCTTCCCTCCGCAACATAGCAAAGATTCAGCGCCGCTGATCCCAAGCGTCGCACGCTCTGGCTTTGCTCCAGTACGTTCAAGAATTGATGTACCGCTACCGAATCTCGTCGCACGCTCGGAGGGAAGCTCGCTGCGACCATCGCTTGATAAAGGGAGACGCAACCCGAGGTTCGCAAACCGGTCCCACGCAAAGTGGCCCCTTCTCCGGCGATCGCCGAATAGAGCTCATCCGCCATCGGGTCGTAGACGACACCGACTCGCACATCCCTTCCTCGAGCCAGGGCGATCGATACGGCAAAGTTGGGGAGTCGGTGTACGTAGTTCGCGGTGCCGTCGAGCGGGTCGACGATCCAGGTCCACTCGTTCTCCACGGGAGGAAGCTGTTTCTCTTTCGGGCTCTCTTCTCCGATGAAGCGATGAGTCGGGAAGGCGGAGAGGATGATTCGTTCGATGGTTTGTTGGGCCGCAAGGTCGGCATCCGTAACCAAATCCTTGGGCCCTTTTTCTTGAACCGCCGCCGTATACAGCATCTCACGCAACACGTTGCCGGCTGACGTAGCAGCTTCCACAGCGACTTGATGGGCATGCGTTAAGGATAGTTCCATCGAATTGGTTCCACTTAGGTAGCCAGGAGTTTCATTCTCTGATTCGCTTCTTATCCGACCGGGGCTTGTCCCAGTCGTACACCGCTTTGGTGCTCCCCAAAGTGAATTCGTTTCTTGTTTAGAGTTTATCTGCACGGTATCGTATCGATTCTGCAAGAAACCATAAAGTGTGTAAGAGGAGGTTTGGCGGATGGCTTGGGCTCTGCGAGAGAATATCGCGTCTTGGAACGCTTCGAACTGGAGTACCAGTGTCGACTTCAACGGGTCTCCTCGATTGTCGGTGATCCGATCGGGCTTACCTCGTTTCAGCGGGAGCATCGCACCGCATGATAAAGGGGAGCCGGTTGGAGATGCCCGATTGACGTTAGGAGATTCGTATGTGCGCGAGGGAGACCTCGTCGCGACCTACCCCGAGAAAGCCCCCTTTCGGTTCGGCTTCGAGACCTACTTTTCAGCGCTGGCTGCGGATGAGCAGATGCTTAGTCTGGAGCTATGGCTAAGCGTTCAAACCTCCACCCTGGAAGCCCATCCGCAACTCTTCATCGAGTTCTCGTCGGAGGCGTCCAAGTTGCGTGCGGGGAATGAGACTGGAATTTATCGAACCGAGGATGGGCGAAGCGCCTTCCTCGTTCACCCGCTCGATGCGAACGATGTTGTTTTGGAGTCCCCTGAACTCGACGCGCAGCGAATCGTAGCTCTTGGACGTTTCATGGAGAAGGGAGTGATCCGACGCCTGCGAGCAAGGCTCCTCGTCAGCACATCCTCGATCGATGATGGAACCTTGCATCAAGCGTTCCTAGACTTCGCCAAAAGCCCCCTTCCACTTACCACATAAGGAACTGTCCCGAAAATCACAACCCGTGGCGTAAGCGAGGGACAGCGCTGGCAACCAGACATC
>CAYMXM010000524.1:0-3932 GCA_964394065.1 uncultured Pirellula sp.
CTGCGGGGGCCCAAGTAGCCATGAGGTGGAGACGGGCATTGCATATCAACAGGGGTGTTGATTGGAAGCGTTGCTTAACGGAATAAATTCCGTTCTACCATTGGGTCACCTCTGGTTCGGTACTTCCGATCTTGAATTTCAGCTTTTCAAAAAGATCTCGGATCTTTGCCCGCTCCGAACTTATCAGACTCATTTGCTTTTTAAAGGTCTCCACTATAGCTTTCTTAAGGTTTAGTTCAGTTTCGAGTTTATGCACTGCAATTCGGGCAAGATCCACAGTTCTTGCGCTCGCTGCATTGTGGGCCAGTAAGGTCTCTTGGTTTGCTAATTCTTTGGCTTCGATCTTATGGACTTCGGTCAGTCCATTCAACTGAAGCTCAACCAGTTTACAAGACGTTCTCGTTTGTTCTAAAAAAAGATCGCCGTCCCACACCAAGTCTTCAATTGCACGCTTATAGTACATGTATTCTTGTCGCCGAGATCGTTTTGGATCCATGGGTACGCTCTTAAGCCCGTACTCGAGTTTGGACTTCAGCTGGTAGGCTCGACCACGCAAAGTTTCGAAGGTATGTTCCCGCGATCCGTCCCGAACAGGGTACGGAGTATCGAACATCGTATTCGATTTCAACACACTCAAAGCATCCGCAAGGTCGGAGCTTCCGACTGTGAGATCGGACAAAGGATCTCCCTTTCTAGGCTTCGACGCATCCGCGAGGTCCTCTACTCTCGTCGATTCTATTTTGGCCGGTGAAAGGCTATCTTTAAATTCGTCGCCATTGAGGACATTGAAGCCCTTATCTCCTCCTTCTACCTCTGCGAGGAGCTCCTCAACCCGTTTATCGATAAATGCTTTCCTGTTTTCCTTCTGCTCTGCAAGAGCCGATTCTGCTTTCAATAAACGGAGACGCAGACCTTCAATTTTTTTTGTCGCTTCATTCAACCGCTGATCGAACTCGGCCTCGACCATCGCTTGAACCGCTTTCTTTTTTACGTCTCCTTCCAACTTGTCGCGAAAGGGTTTTGCATACTCGATTTTGACGTTATCAATCCCAACTTCCTCTATTAATTCTTCGAGAGCAGGCCTCTCACGTTTCTTCTCCCAACGGTCTACTTCTGCTCCCCTCGTTACCTTATCTCCCTTCTCCGCTACCTTTTTTTCAGCAGCAACCTCCGATGCCGGCGCAGGCTTCGGGGAATCTCCCTCCTGCACGTACCCGCTCAACAAACCGATCATCACACATGTCAACGAAATACTCATCATCACTCTCCTTACGTTTCTGCAAAAGCGAACGTTAAACAAAAAATTTCATCACAACCCGTGACGTTAGCGAGGGATAGCGTTGCGAGCGAACGTGGCCCATCGTCGGGAATATCTTGGAAGCCGGATGGCACGCCCCTGAGGCGCGAAGGGCGTTCTATGAAACCTGGGGTGGGAAGGCTGGTTGCCAGCGCTGTCCCTCGCTTACGCCACGGGTTGTGATGTTCGGGCCTCGCTTACGCGTTGGCCAAACACCCCGACTTACACTTCGGTTCATCGAATTGTTTTTATCTGAAAAATCGGGTCCTGCAAAATAGCTTCTAAGTCGTTCTCAAGTGATTCAAGCTCGGCTTCCAACTCCGCAAATCCCCATTCCGTATCTGTTTGTGGCCCGGGCGTCTCGCCCGGAGTTGTTAAGGCTCCTTTGGGCGAGACGCCCGGGCCACGTTCGGTACTGATGGCCTTGGAGTCGGGGCTCTCCACCGAAGCTCTCGGTTGAGAAAGCGCTACGACCCCAAGCCCGAGAGCCACTACCGCAAGCATAACCGCCCCAATTTTGATCCCTTGGTGCAACCGACGATGCCGCAACTCCCGCTTCAAACCACTCGGAAAATCCCGAACCGAATGATGCGTGGAGGAAAGACTGTTCCGTTGATGCAGCAAACAATCCCGAATTAACGCGGACGCTTCCTTGGCCGTCGCCATCCGCTTGTGCGTTTCCTTCGCGACCAACTTCCCGATCAATGTATCGACCCAACTAGGAAGTTGTTCTTGATACCGATGGACGGAAGGAAATGCTGAATCTGCAACTAGGCGTAGAATTTTGAGCGTACCATTCGCTTGAAAAGGAGCGTGCCCTGTGCACATGGCATAAAGAACACAACCCAAGCTGTAGATATCCGATCGCTGATCGACGATCTCACCCCGTGCTTGTTCGGGGCTCATGTACGACGGTGTCCCTGAGATCATCCCACTCGCGGTGATCGCGACGTCATCGAGGGTGCGTGCCAATCCGAAGTCGCTCAAAAGAACCCGTCGATTCCCATCCTCCAAAAGGATGTTCGCAGGCTTGATATCTCGATGGATGACTCCTTGGGAGTGAGCTGCTTCGAGCGCTTCGGAGATTTGCAATCCGATTTGCAGGACATCTTCGAGGGGCAGCGGTCCATCCCGATCGACCCGCTGTTGCAAACTCCCTCCCATGATCAAGGGCATGACGAGGAACGATTGTCCCTCCAGCTGATGGACCCCATAGATCGGGACCACGTTCGGATGAACGATGGAAGCGGCGGATTGGGCCTCTCGAATGAAGCGTTGCCGAGAGGTTCCGTTCTTTGCAAGATGAGGATGGAGAACCTTGATCGCGACCAACCGATCCAACGAGCGGTCGCGACCTTGAAAGACCGTCGACATGCCGCCGCAGCCAATCATCTTTTCGATGTCGTAATGGGCTAACGTTTGGGCGACGAGTGGGGAAGTCGCTTCGACCGAGTGAGACCCCTCATCAGGATCGTCGAACGTCGGTTCCGAAAGAAACCGTCGCCCATCCTCCCAATCGATCGGATCGGCAGCGAGCTCACTCAATGTTTTTTGACAGTGGGTGCAAGTTTCCAGATGGTACAACATCGAGGATGCGACGCCCCCTTTTTCTTCCCCCGACAACATCGCGGAAAGATTTTCATGGGATATGCAGTTGTTGCTTGTAACCATAGCTCACCTCGTCCTATCTATTCCTCTATGTCGCCCTTCATGTCGAACGACGACTCAGCAACGAGTTGTTTGAGTTGTTTCATGACCCTGCATTTGCAGACGTAGACGTTTCCAGCGCTCATGCCGAGCCGAGCGGCAACTTGATCGACCGGTTGTAGTTCAATGGCTGTTTGCCAAAAGGCTTCCCAATGCTGCGCGGAGACTTGCGTTTTGATCACCTCAGCAGCTTTGTGGAAGAGATGGTGACGGACCTCTTCTTCCCAGAGTTGTTCCATGGTGAAGTGGGCGTTTGGGGGTATCTCAGCGGCGGCGTTTCGAAGGAGGTTCGAGTATCGCTTTTGCTTTCGCAAGAGATCGATCGTTCGATTCCTCGCGATTCGAGCGAGCCAACGTCGAAAGTGGTCGGGGGGAAGTTCCTTACCGAGGGCCGACTGCCGAACGTTTAGCAAGACCTCTTGGACGATTTCCCGAGTATCCGCATCCTGCGGTCCGAGCTTTCGAACAAAGCGATAGATCGCCGGTTCGTACAGAGAGACAAATTCGTTCCATAGGGAATCCTTGGGATCGCTTTGCAGAGAAGCGAGCAAGGCATACCGCGTGGTTGGCGCATCTCTCATAAGCTTAGTTAGGAATCTCAAGGGTTTCGGGAATCGGTCTTGGCGATCCTCAAAACCACCAATTAGAACATCCACACAGTACTAAGCGAATCTGGCGGCAGGTTCTTACAAGAAATTTAGGGGTGGGAAGGTAGGCTTGAGGAAGAAACTTAGCCTTGGTTCGCGGCCTGGGCTAGTGGTGGGCTGACGCATCGGAGTTAAGAGGGCGGACGCGAAGCGTCCCACCATCACACCCGTGGCGTATGCGAGGGACAGCGTCGCGAGTGCACGTATCCCTTGTCGGGAAGATCACGCGTTGGGTGGCACGTCCCTGAGGCACGAAGGGCGTGCTGTGAGACCTGGGATGG
>CAYMXM010000525.1:0-3931 GCA_964394065.1 uncultured Pirellula sp.
AGAGCATTATTCGATTTTTCCTGGGTAATTTACTTAACGGCGTTGGGTGAGGGGTTGAAGTGCTAGTAACAATGGCCAAGTTTCTCCCTTGCTGCTTGGTATCTCGAACGCTTCTGCGATCCCTCCGGGATCGTTGGAGCCTCATCACGATCCACCGGCGGTGGCGCTGCGCTTACCGCCGGCTAATGGCTGTAATCCCTTCGGGATACCAGAGGGATGCAAAACTTATCCTCGAGTTCTCTTCTGCGAACCTCCGCGTCCCCTGCGGTTAAGGCTACGCGAAGCCCACTCCCCTACCAATCCCCAACCGATCCGTCTCGGTAGAAGACCCGTTGGAGTACCTCTTGTTGAAAGGGATGCTTTTTAACCTCCTCCTCATCGATCGTGATTCCTAGCCCGGGTCGCGTGTTGGGAGTGACCGTACGGGTGCGTGGGTCGACTTGAAATCCTTCTTCTACGACATCGTTGCGCCACGGAACATCTTGGTGCACCGCCTCGCAAATGATGTAACTCGGTTGTGAGAATCCGAACTCGAGAGAGGCGGCTGTGCTTACTGGTCCTTGCGGGTTGTGGGGCGCGAGTGCGATTCGGTAGGCGTCGGCTAATGCTGCGATGCGCCGAGCTTCCGTAAACCCGCCGCAATGCGTGACGTCCAATTGGCATACTTCACAGCCACGCACAGCGAACAAATCGCGGAACGCAGCCAGGTGTGTCAAACGTTCTCCGGTCGCGATCGGAGTCGTCACGGCTGCATTGATCGCAGCCAAGCTCGCGAGGTTCTCGGGCCAGCAGGGCTCTTCAAAGAAGTAAAGACCGTATGGGTCTAGCGCTTTGGCGAACTGCATTCCCATCGCAGGAGATGGACGTGCGTGGCAGTCGACCATGATGTCGATCTCGTCTCCCACCGCTTCTCGCATGGCGGCTACGCAAGCATCCGCAGCCTTGATGGTGCGAAGACCTTCGAGGGGCATCGTCGGGGGGACCGCCATCGACTTGAAGGCACTGAAACCATCTTCAACCGCTTTTCTAGCTAGGTCCGCGAATTGATTCCCATTGTCGACCGGGGTCTCGTAGAAGCTCTCCAGATTTCCACCTCCCAAATGGCAATAGAGCCGAATCGTGTCACGGACCGGTCCCCCCCATAGCTTATGGCAAGGAACACCATGCACCTTCCCCACGATGTCCCAAAGCGCGATGTCGATCCCGGCGATCGCGGTGGAGCGAACGATCCCCGTTCCGTGCCAGAAGTGCTGTCGCCACATCATCTGCCAGAGATGCTCAACGCACGTCGGATCTTCTCCTACGAGAAGTTGCGAGATGTCTTCAATGGCCCCCACTACCGAACGGGTATGCCATTCCAAGGTCGCTTCCCCCCAACCGAACAGCCCTGGCTGATTGGTCAGAACCTTCACGAAAATCCAGTTCCGCATCCTTGCATGACAGACCAAAGTTTCGATACCGGTGATCCGTAGCCCACGAGTCGCATATCGCACTGCATCCGCACACTGCCGATGATCGTGCTGGGGTGAAACTGAACTTGCCATAAAAATCGCCTAGCTCTCCTCGAAGCTTCCCTGAGCCACATTTGACTTTGGCGACAATATAGTTGCGATTGGTGACAAAAACAAGCATAGTCCGGGCGAGACTTCCGGGGGGACGCTTCGCGTCCTCCCATCACAACCCGAAGCGTAAGCGAGGGACAGTGTCGCGAGTGCACGTAGCCCTTGTCGAGAATATCTCAAGCGTCGGGTGGTACGTCCCTTAGGCACGAAGGGCGTGCTGTGAGACCTGGGATGGAGGTCTGGTTGCCAGCGCTGTCCCTCGCTTACGCCACGGGTTGGGATTTTCGGGCCTCGCTTACGCGTCGGCCAAAAACATGCCAAACACCTTACATTCAAACTTCTTTTTTCGGTGCCTTCCGTGTATTCCGTGGTTCCCCCATTTCACCCTCCCGACAAAATCCGAACAGGCTGATCGCTTCCAAGAGCCCCGAGAAAGAGGGAGAGAAAATGGTACACAACCGGTGGGACCAGGACCAAGCTATCGAATCGATCGAGCCAACCTCCGTGCCCGGGCAACGTCTGGGCGAAATCCTTGATCCCTAAATCTCGCTTGATCGCCGAAAGAGTGAGGTCCCCCAATTGACCAACAATACTGACCAGCAAACCGAGCAGCAGTAGAATCCACCCTTGGTCTAGTGCCGAATCCTTGAAGAGATGATGGAGCAGAAAGGCGACTAGCAAACTGGTCAGCAAACAAGCCCCCACCGATCCCGAGATCGTCTTCCCTGGGCTGGTTTTCGGAATCAGCTTCGGCCCCCCAAAGAGTTTGCCGCAGCAATACGCAAAGATATCGTTGGCTTCGACCGCCAGGATAATAGTAAGGAGCAAGGGACGAAAATCGGGGGTATTGGTCATCAACCCAAGATATCCCAACGAATAGCCGAACAGCAAATAACCAAATACTCCCAGCGCGACCCGCTGGATGAAGCCTTCGGGTCGATCCGACACCACGCATGCGATCACGATCAGTCCAACTCCTAACGAGCTTAACGCAAAATAGAGCCGATCGAAGTGATCGATCGAGGCGAAGGCGAGAAGGAGTATGCACGTGACCACGATACCGTTGATCAGTCGATGGTGAGACAGTCCGACGGTCCTGGTGTATTCCCGATAGCAGAGGAGGCTCAAAATGCCGACCGCGATCACGGTGTAAGCCCCACCGAGGAGGATCGGTAGCACGATGCCGAGGATCAGCCAAACCCACGAACTCCAGCGTGCCTCAAGTTCCAGCTTGGTCGCAGCTGCCAACTTCCCCCGCTTGATCCCCCAAAAGATAAGTCCTTTTGACAAAGCGAGCGCGATGAGAATCCCAACAAGGATCCCGACGGTAACTGGACTCGCCAATGCATCTTTAGGAAGAAAAAGTCTCTCCACAATCTCTGAACTCAGCGTCACGACGATCGATCTTTCTCTTGATGTTGACTCCAAATCGCTTCTTGAATTCGATCGAGCCGTCGAAAGACGGTGATGATTTCACCGAGCAAGATAATAGCAAGACCGATTGCCATGAGGTTTGGAGCGGGGAGTAACGGGAGATCCCGAGCCCACGCGATGGGAAGTATTGCGGAGAGAATTGCTCCGAGCGTTACAACGAACATTCGGTGCTGTTTCGCCATCGGCCCGATATAAAACTGGGGAGCCCCAGCGACTCGTCCTGAGGCCCGAACGTAAGCGATGAATATTGCAAGAATCGTCGTCCAATAGCCGAGCAAAGGGTGACCACCGAAAGCATACCCGCAACCGATGAGCGTTGCTGCGTCTGAAACTCGATCCGGGATTTCGTTGTAGAGGTCGCCGACGGGAGAGACTTGCTTACCTTCGATCGCTACCATCCCATCGAACATATTCGCCATCAATCGAAGTTGAACGAAGAGAGCTCCTGCGATGAAGCCAGCGATGCGAAACCCCTCGATTTGAGTACAGGCCAAGGAGCAGCCCGCTAGAATTCCTGCGACCATCCCCAGAATGGAAATGCTATTAGGAGTCCAGCCACCTCGAATAAGCCACGACGTAATCACCTGCGCCCATCGGGCTTCCCGTGTTCGGATAGGACGTCGGTCAATGGGTTTGGGTTGAGTCATGGCGATAATTCTACAGTACAAGCCTGATGCGTAGCGGCGGCGCATAGTAACGGAATGGCGCAAGCCTGGGCTGTCAAAAAGTTGGTGTTGACATAGTTCTTTGAATGCTTGGATTTATTCCATTTTAACCGCAGGGGACGCGGAGGTTCGCAGAGGAGAACTCAAGGATAAGTTTTGCATCCCTCTGGTATCCCGAAGGGATTACAGCCATTAGCCGGTGGTAAGCGCAGCGCCACCACATACGCATGAACTTAAGCAATAGTCCAGTCCAGTAATTCGGGGTTTTGA
>CAYMXM010000526.1:0-3926 GCA_964394065.1 uncultured Pirellula sp.
ATCACAACCCGTGGCGTAAGCGAGGGACAGCGCTGGCAACCACGCATCCAATGCAGTGTCTCACAGCACGCCCTTCGTGCCTCAGGGAGGTGCCACCCGACGTCTGAGATATTCCCGACAAGGGCTACGTGCACTCGCGACGCTGTCCCTCGCTTACGCCACGGGTTGTGATGGGGGGACGCTTCGCGTCCACCCTCTTACCACCGATGCGTAAGCGAGGCCCAAAAATCACAACCCGTGGCGTTAGCGAGGGATAGCGCTGGCAACCACGCATTCATCCCAGGTCTCACAGCACGCCCTTCGTGCCTCAGGGACGTGCCACCCGACGCCTGAGACATTCCCGACAAGGGCTACGTACTCGCGACGCTGTCCCTCGCTTACGCCACGGGTTGTGATGGAGGAACAACCCACGCAACTCCGGGCGAGACGCCCGGGCCACGTTCTTCCTATATAAAGTCCAAAGCCTAAAGCCCCCCTAGAACGTGAAGATCATGTCACCGCCGAAGGAGGTTTGGCTACCGGTGTTGTTCTCGTTGAATCCGTAGTTTTCTTTATCCCAAACCGTTCGCATCTCGGGGCGGAACATCAAGTTTGCTGTTGGGCTGTAGTTGATACCGAGCGTGTAGTTGTACACGTCATCGTTCGTCACACCGAAGCTTTGACCATCGAAGTTGAACCATTCTAGCCGCTGACCGAACGCGACCTTATCGCTGACTTGGTAAACCAAGTAGTGAATGTTACCAAAGGTATTGCGTTGAGCTGCTCCGGCTTGATCGCGTGTGAACAAGACGTCTGCTTGAGTGATATAGGTCAACTTTTCCGTGAGGTTCGCGGTCAAGATCACACTATGGATATAGCCGTTTTCTCGGTTGACTGCGCGATCGTTGAACCGTCCGAAACCGTTGGTGTAGATCAATGAAACATCTTCGCTCAGACTGAAACCGATCCCGCTGATGATCGCATCCCCGTTGTCTTGGAATCCGCTGTCCCACCCCAGAACGTACCCACCATAAAGGGTGGTATCGTCGTCCAGCTTGTAGCTAGCGAGAGCACCGGTATGGGTGAACGGTTCTGCGTTGTAGAAGGTGAACTGCCGGCTGTAGAAAAAGTTACCGGTCGACTGGACCACTTCGTTCCCAATGATGGTGTAGAAGTGCCCGAGCTTCACGCTCAGATCCCCCAAGGCGACTTCCCCATACAGCTGTGGAATCGCATGTCCATAGTGGGCACCGTTGGTCCATGTGGTATCCCAGTTTCCTGGGTTCCCAAACGATTGCGTATCGGGAGCGTCGGTCCCGTAGACGTAGTCGATCCGCCCTCCGAACCCGATTCCAGCACTTCCGTCGGCGACTCTCTCCGCATAAAGCCATTGCTGACCTAGCTGAACGTTCCCATCGTAGGTGTTGAAGTGGTTTGGGTTCTGGTGGGAGTGATAGCCGATGCTGGTCCATCCACCGACATCGAAGCCCGCAATCCCATCAGGGAAGAGTTTCCATGGCTCCCCCAGGTCTCCACCGTGCCCCGCGAGGCAACCGCCGATCGAATCGCAGCTAGGCTTCCCGTCGCAAGTGCCAGCAATGCTATCACACGAGGGAGGGCTGTCGTATCCGGACGAGCTGCTCACCGGTGCAGGAGCTTGTTCGGCCACGGCACCAGCAGGAGCCTCATCACTATAGTTATAATGCGAAACGGGGACCTGCCGTTGAGGAATTCGGTTGTGCTGACCGAACGTGGTCCCACCCGTGCATGCTCCTGCGATCAATGCCGCGAGGGCTAACTTCCTTATCTTCATAGCTCTGGAACTCCTATCCTGAACAAAGTTTGAACGCTGTAATTCGGGAGCTATGTAGCAAACATTAGCCAGACTCCCTAAAAATCACGGGGGAGAACAGCGAACTTCAGTCCGGGAGAGCGGATTAGAGCGTTCATCCGTGAACAAATACGTGTCTACTTCTATCGGAAACTACCGTTGACACGAATGACAGAAATTGCATGTGGATAGGCGTCAAACGAGGGAGAGATTAACTTTTTTTGGCAATCTGTAACGATTGCAGTGAGTTTTCGCGTCTTGCTCGTAACGGCCCCCGCCCTCGCTCTGATCGCATTTTTGGTTCGTTTCGATCCGAATTGTGGTCATAGTTTCATTCTTTTTGTACAGCTGAATCCTCGTTGAGCGACCGTGAAAATGACGCTCAATGGTCAAAATTCAATAATTTCCCAGGTGTTGACGCTACGTACGCAGACTCGATCTAGGCAATGTTCTGGAATAACTTACGTGTTTCTGAATTAGCCAAAGAGGTGAAGCGCGGAGGTGACTTGAAATACTCCGCCAGCGTGGGCTTTTGAGCCATGAGGTAGGATTGGGCGTAGCGTGTGGTAGGGGGCTTTGGATGGAGGCGTTGTTTAACGGAATGAATTCCGTTAAACATCGGGGCGGGAACGCTGATTGGTAAAATTTTCCAAAGAAATAGATTCTGAGGGGGCGGAAAGCCGATGAACAGGGTGTGTTGCGGTTTTCCTTACCTGGAGTTTTTTGATGAAAGTCTGGAATCGATTTAGCCTGCTTGTCCTTCCTTTCGCTTTTCTTTTGCTCATCGCTTCCCCACAACTGGAGGCTTCGGAGTGGGCGAGGAAGATGTTCCAAGAGACGAAGCACGATTTCGGAACGGTGAGTCGCAATGCGAAAACCGAGTATTCGTTCGTGATCGAGAACTGCTACGAAGAAGATGTCCATATCGCTTCGGTCCGAAGCAGTTGCGGATGCACGAAACCGATCATCACGAAAAACACCCTGAAGTCTTGGGAAAAAGGGGAGATCGTTGCCCAATTTAACACCCGATCCTTCCTGGGAACGAAATCAGCAGCGATCACCGTCGTCATCGACCGCCCCTATTACGCCGAAGTCACCCTCCTGGTGACGGGGAAAATTCGCTCGGATATCGTCGTCGAGCCGGGGGAAATCAACTTCGGCGATGTCGATATCGGAACCCCAAAATCGGTCGACATCAAAATCTCCTATGCGGGGAGACGAGATTGGGCGATCACCGACGTGCGAGGGGATACGAGCAACCTGGAGGTGCGACTCTCCCAAGCGACTCGTCAAGGAAACATGACGACCTATCGGATGCAAGTCGATCTTCGCAACAACACGCCTGCCGGGGATTTGCAAGAGGGAATCACGGTCGTTACCAACGACGCGAATGGTGATATGTTTACACTCCCGGTCTCCGCTCGCGTTCTCCCTCCTATCAGCATCACTCCCAAGTTGGTCTCGGTCGGAGATGTCCGGACGGGAGAGCAAATACAACAACGGCTGATGGTCCGTGGAAAACGCCCCTTCACCATCGAGTCGATCGAGTGCGAGGACCCACGATTCAGCTTCGTGATCCCGTCGGGAGAAAAAGCCCTCCACGTCATCCCCATGACCTTCACCGGAGCACCAGCGGGCTCCGACCGTTCGATCAAACAAGATGTCATCGTCCGAACGTCCCTCGGGGAAGAAATACGGCTTGAGACAACCGTCGCGGGAAGAATGGTTGATTGAAGTAAGGGGTGAGCGGTGAGGTTTGAGGGGTGAGGAAGAGGGGGTGACGCGAAGCGTCCCCCATCACAACCCGTGGCGTTAGCGAGGGATAGCGTCGCGAGTGAACGTGGCCCTTGTCGGGAATATTTCGAGCGCTGGGTGGCACGCCCCTGAGGCACAACGGGCGTACTGTGAGGGCTTATTGGATGCGTAGTTGTCAGTTCTGTCCCTCGCTAACGCGTCGGGTTGTGATTGCTAGGCCTCGCTTGCGCGTCGGCCGAACAGCCCAAACATCTTATATTCACACCGATGCGTCAGGCCACCCAGGGCAGAGCTCTATCAATCCATGCTGTCGATTAGATCCCCTTCGGTGATCATCCGGAACCCTTTGCGAGCTAGGGTC
>CAYMXM010000527.1:0-3926 GCA_964394065.1 uncultured Pirellula sp.
CTCGACGAGGGTAAAAGCTCGCCGGCTCTTTCCTTTCGTTAGACAAATTTTCATGATGTTCTCGATACGATCTATGGTGGTGCGACAGATGCCCTTTGTCGGGACCTGCAGAATAGAAAACCCGTGCGCGTCTTGAGACTGAGTCTCAGTTACAGATGCAGAATTTTACAAATGCCACGGTTTTCCGCAAGGCTTGATGCGTTTAAGAAGTTTCTGGCGATTGTTTTATTGCGTTTTAACCGCAGGGGACGCGGAGGTTCGCAAAAATCACAACCCGTGGCGTAAGCGAGGGATAGCACTGGCAACCATGCCTCTAATGCAAGATCTCATAGCACGCCCTTCGTACCTCAGGGGCGTGCCACCCGACGCCTGAAATGTTACCGACAAGGGCTACGTTTGCTCGCGACGCAGTCCCTCGCTTACGCCACGGGTTGTGATGGGGGGGACGCTTCGCGTCCTACGCTTAACACCGATGCGTCAGCCCGCGTCTCGCCTGCTTCTACTTCGGTACTTCTGAGAGTTCTAGAATTTGATCGTTGTTCTTATCCAGTTGGTCGAAGACTCCCAGTATCCGCTTGGGAACTTGATCGCGATGCAGTTTTCCATCTCCGTCGGTGTCGAGGAAATGGAAGATCTCTAGAGGAGTTGGGTTTTTCTTGAAGCCCGATTGGTCCAGAGGTTTCGCAGCACCCAGCTTCTTATCGATGGGAACGGCGATATGAAAATATCCGATCATCATCTCTTGATAGGTCTGATCTCCCCAGGTGACGGTCTTATCGGGATTTGGGTTGTTCAAGTTCGCCTCGGAATTGTCGAAGACCGCTTCGCACAGAACGCGCGAGCCGGCGGGAAGTTTCTTTCGCTCGGATAAGACGTATTCGGTCTGCCAGTTGAAATCGTACTTCGGGATATCGAGGACGATCTCTCGGGTTTTATCGGGAAGGATCGTGGTGTATCGAAACGCTTTGCCTCGCAGATGCATGTGAGGGCTCATCGACAGGAGCTCGCAATCGGGTAGTTCCTCGGGGAGCATCGCACTCGCTTGGTAATTCGGCTCCTGAGGAGGGATTCGAAGATCGGGTTGGAAAGCGCTCGTGGTCTGAATTTCGTGGGTGAGCGTCGAGGGATCTGCGTACCAAAAGCCGACCTTGCTCAAATCCTCTTGCGGGGTACCAATCGGGGTGTAATGGACTTGGAAGACCAATTCGCTGTTCGGAGGAATCCGCTTGGCCATTCCTTCTGGCATGAACTGAACGCGCGTTCCCGGAACATAGCCGACGAGAAAACCTCGTTCGGCCCCCAGGCTTTGTTGACGCCTCGCTTTCTTCTCCCGAGCAAAAACCAAGATATGGTGAACGACCGCTCGATTTCCAGGGACGACCTCCATCCCCCGCACCCAGAGGTCTTCGGTGTTCTTAAGATCAGCGACGAAGTACTGATAGCTCACGTCTCCTCGAGCCGGAACGGCAAACTGTTTTGCAGCCATCGGCACGACGAGATCGGGGGCGGTCGGCAACTGCCAGCCTTGAACGAAGGGGAGGGGAGCGGGTTCCAAGTTCGCATCCCCGCGTGGTGTTCCTCCTTCGACCCAGCTCGCCAGAGTCTCTATTTCCTCCTGACTCATGCGGCGGCTATTGGCGAAGGTTCCGTGATCTGGGTTCGCATGCCAGGGTGGCATTCTCCTGTCTTGAACCACTTCTAAGATCATATCGGCCCATGCCGAAGCGTCGTCGTAGCGGGAGAGGTCCATCGGACCGATCTCTCCGTCTCGGTGGCAGCTAACACAACGGTTTTGCAAGATGTGGCTGACATGTTCCGCATACGTGATCGCGGAGGTGGGATGCGCATCGGTCGGCATCCGATTGCGACCGATCAAACAACCGGGAGCATCCGTTACACGGTTTTCAATTTCCTTGCTGGAAAGGACCGCATCGATTGCGTTCTGCAGATCCTTGGTCGTCGGATTGTCTCGGATGTAGCCGATTCCATATTGATCGTCGACTCGACCTCGGTAGACGAGCCGTCCCGAAGCATCGATCAGGCAGACCTCGGGGGTGCGCGTCACGCCGAGTTGATCGGCCCACTTCTGGTCAGGGTCTTTGACGAAAGGAAACTCGAAACCGAACTTCTTGGCGTGGGCTCCCATTTCGGCAAGGCTATCTTGAACATTGGAATCGACCGCGACAAACGCCACCCCTCGATCTCGATATTCCTTTTCCAAATCGACCAGCTTTGCCGAGTAGAACTTCGCCAGGGGACATTGGGTCCCGAGGAAGGCATAGACGACACCTTTGTGCTCCCGAAACTCGCTCGACTTCCACTCGCGACCTTGATAGTCGGTCCAGGTCGCAGGGGGGAGGATCTGTCCGATTGGTCCACTCCCAGCGAACGCAGGAGCCTCTCCTTTGCTTTTGTTCCCTTCATCAGCAAATGCAAGGCAGGGGAGTGACAAGGTGATGATGGCTAGGATGATTCGAATCAGAGTGTTTTGCATAAGGTGTTTCTTTACCCCAAGAAGTGATGTCCCTCAGCGGGGCGTGGAAGTTCATGATAGCGGTATTTTGTAGTAGAAGCGCTAGCAATGCTTGGGCTTTGGGGGTTGGCTGGGTATGGTCTGTTAAAAAGTTGGTGTTGACATGGATTTTCGTGCAGCCATTTTTATTACGCAGCCGCCGTTATCGTCCGACCGGGGCTCGCCCCGGTCGGACAAGAAGCGAATCAGAGAACAAAACTTGCGCAAACCCAAATCCTCCCAAAACCAAATTTTTGACAACCCAGGACAAGGCCCATCCAGACAAGAACATTTCCTCAACGAAAATGCTTCACACCCCACTTGGGGCCAGTAGAATGGCGGTCGATTTGTTTACCCCTGCGGAGCTCAGCATGTCTCATAAACCGAAAGTACTGATCCAACTCGATACCGACGAAAAGGGGAGCGTTTTTGATGCTGTCGTGGCCGTCGATGCCGGGGTCGATCATTTGCTCCAGTACTCAGGAGTCAATGCGGAATCGGTCCGCGCGTTGGTGCACGGTGCGATGTACACACGAGGCCCCGAGGATTTGCACCACACCGCGATATTCGTCGGGGGGAGCAATGTTGGGCACGGCGAATCTCTCGCCAATGCTGTGCTGGAAACGATGCAAGATCCGTTTCGGGTCTCCGTGATGCTCGATAGCAATGGTTGCAACAGCACCGCAGCCGCAGCCGTCCTTTCCGCTCGGAAGCATATCGACCTCGCGGCTTCGACCTCGGTGGTCCTCGCCGCCACAGGGCCGGTTGGGCAACGGATCTGCCGAATTCTCGCCAATCAAGGAGGAATCGTCTTTGTCGTATCTCGCTCTTTGGATCGTTCTCAAGAGGTTATCGATGAATTGGTTCGAGCGGATGTCGAATCGGCCCGGCTCATTCCGATCGCTTCCTCGGATGAAGAGTCCTTGCTCTCCGCCCTCAAGATATCCACTGCGGTTTTCGGATGTGGTGCTGCGGGAATTCGACTTCTAACGGCAGAACAACTCGATGCCGCGAAGGAATTGAAGGTCGCGATCGATCTCAATGCGGTTCCCCCCGCTGGAATCGACGGGATTGAGATTTTCGACAAAGGGGTTCGCCGTGGAGATCGGATCGACTATGGAGCGCTGGGGATTGGGGGGCTTAAGATGAAGATTCACAAGGCATCGATCGCTGCCCTCTTCGAGTCCAATCGGCGGTTTATCGATTGCCAAGAAATGCTTACTATCGGCTCGGATATCTTGGCCAGGTAGAGGGCATCCGAAAAGGGGGCTGCCCTTTGGAGGCGCTCGCCGGAGAGGGGCAGCCCCCTTTTCGGATGCCCTCTAAGAGTGGCCTGACGCATCGGCGCGAATATAAGGCGTTTGGGTAGTTTGGCCGACGCGTAAGCGAGGCCCGAAAATCACAACCCGTGGCG
>CAYMXM010000528.1:0-3925 GCA_964394065.1 uncultured Pirellula sp.
ACTTCTACCCCTCACCCCCAGCCCCTCTCCCCGAAGCGGGGCGAGGGGAGCGGAGTTCTAAAGCGCATCGCGTTCTAGGACGCCAAAGCGGCGTCCGACGGGGGCGAGCCCCGATCGGACGAAAACGCCGGCTGCGGAATAAAAATGGCTGCACGAAAACCCATGTCACCCCCAACCTTTTGACAGCCCAGCGTAAGCCCACGGCCCCAGAGTAAATGGTTTTCTCGAGCCGCGAATGCGGCGGCAGCATCGAACCGATTCGAAGGTGCTGCCGCCGCATTCGCGGCTCAAAAAATGAGGGGACCCGGTAACCGTGGGCTCACGCCCACGGCTATGCGCTGCCATCGCAACGCGATTCCAAAACAAAAAAACCTCTGCGTTTCTCTGCGTCCTCGGCGGTTCATTTTTTTGTAACCGCAGAGGACGCAGAGAAACGCAGAGGTCTTCAGCCGGTGTTTACCACCGGCTAAGAGTATCTGCGATTATTTATCGACGGTCGCCGCCTCGTTCTCCACCGCCGCTTCCACCGGAGCGACTGCGGCTTCTTCCGCCACGGCCACCTCCTCCGCCGCCGCCACGTCGGAATCCTCCGCCGCCGTTTCCACCTCGATCGCCACCACGTCCGCGGCCACCTCGGTCACCACCTCGATCGCCGCCGCGGTCTCCACCACGATCCCCGCGCCCTTCGCCACGGCTTTCACCACGACCTTCGCCTCGGCTTTCGCTTCGTTCTGGGCGTTCATCGAAGCTGATATCATCTCCGAGGTCATCCCCGCCGAAGTCATCGAACTCGTCCGAATCTCCGCCATCGGCATCGGCTTCTGCCAATTCATCTTGGATTCCGAGCTCTTCGAGAGCGCGGCGCCTCGAGAGCTTCACGCGATCATGGTCGTCGATATCGATTACGATCACCTTCATCGTGTCCCCAACCTTGCAGACCGAGTCCACGTTTGCAACGTAGCCGCTGGAAAGTTCGCTGATGTGGCAAAGGCCGTCCTTCCCTGGAAGGATCTCGACGAAGGCACCGAAATCTCGAACGCTGGACACAACGCCATCGTAGATCTTGCCGATCTGAACCGTCGCCGTGCAAGCTTCCACACGACCGATTGCGGTCTTTGCGGAATCGGCGTCGGCCGATGCTACGGTGACGTTTCCTTCATCATCGACATCGATCGTAACGCCGGTTTCTTCTTGGATCGCTCGGATGTTCTTTCCACCAGGACCGATCAACGCACCGATCTTGTCCGGATCGATCTTCGTACGGAGCAAGCGAGGTGCGAAACGGCTGGTTTCGCTTCTCGGGCGTGGAATGCAGGTCAACATCTTGCGGAGAATTTCGATGCGAGCTTCGCGAGCTTGCTTGAGGGTCCCTCGAATGATCTCTTCGCTGATCCCAGGGATCTTGAGGTCGAGCTGGATACCGGTGATTCCGTTTTGCGTTCCCGAGATCTTGAAATCCATATCGCCGAAGTGATCTTCGTCACCGATGATGTCGGTGAGAAGGACGAACTGGTCCTTTTCTCGAACCAAACCGATGCTGATCCCTGCGACAGGGTTGGTGATCGGAACGCCAGCAGCCATCAGGCCGAGGCATCCGCCGCAAACGCTCGCCATCGACGAGGAGCCGTTGCTCTCAAGGATGTCGCTGATGACACGGATCGTATAGGGGAAATCTTCAGGGTCGGGAAGAACCGCTTCGAGAGAGCGCTCTGCCAACATCCCGTGACCGATTTCACGTCGCCCTGGAGCTCGGATCGGGCGGCATTCGCCGACCGAGAAGGGAGGGAAGTTGTAGTCGAGCATGAACTTCTTGCTGTACTCTTCCACCAATCCGTCGACCCGTTGCTCATCCCGAGGAGTCCCGAGGGTAACGGTGACAAAGGCTTGCGTTTCACCTCGTTGGAAGAGGGCGGTGCCGTGGGTGCGAGGGAGAAGGTCCGTTTCGCAGTGGATCGGACGAAGGCTCTTCGCATCCCGTCCATCGGAGCGGCGACCGGAGAGGATCAAATCTCGAACGACTAGGTTTTCCAGCGTATGCCAAACATGGCTGAGGGTGTTGGCGCAGATCGCGCCTTCGGCTGCTGGATCGGGAATCAAAGCAGCGACCGCTTCTTGCTTGAGTGCATCGCAAGCTTCGTTGCGAGCGAGCTTCCCTTCGATTTGCTTCGCTTCCTTGAATCGCTCGAAGTAGCTCTCCTTCAATCGGTTCAAGAGATCGGTGGTATCTGGAATATTATAAGGAGTCTTGACCGGCTGCACCTTGTCGTAGAACTCCTTCTGAAGTTCGATCACTTGCTTGCAGATGTCGTGGGCATACTTGATCGCTTCAAGCATGTCCGCTTCGCCCATCTCTTGCGAAAAGCCTTCGATCATCATCACTTCGCGCTCATTGGCGGAAACGATCATGTCGAGTTCGCTCTCTTCGAGCTGAGCGTGGGTTGGGAAAGCGACGAGGCGTCCGTCGATCTTACCGATTCGGCAGGATGCGATCGGGCCTTGGAATGGGAGCGGGCTGATGAAGAGGGTTGTTGCGGCCCCGTTCATCGCGAGGACGTCCGCATCGTTTTGGCTATCGGAGCTCAAAACGATCGCTTGGACTTGAACTTCGTCGAAGAATCCGTCTGGGAAAAGAGGACGGATCGGGCGGTCGATCAAGCGACTCGTCAACGTTTCCTTGGTGGTGGGGCGGCTTTCTCGCTTGAGGAATCCCCCGGGAAACTTACCGGCGGCCGCAAAGCGCTCGCGGTAATCGCAGGTGAGGGGGAAAAAGTCGGTTCCGGGCCGGGATGGGCCAGTGGTTGCTGCGATGAGAACGACGGTATCGCCGTATTGGCAAATCAGACTCGCGGTGGCTTGCTTCGCCAACGCACCTGTTTCGAACGAGAGAACGGAATCCCCGATTTGCTTTTCAACACGAATTTTTGCCACGAATATACTTCCTTCCAAAATCAAATGCGCGCCGAAAACGAAGGCTCGAGAACGAGCCCGAGGCGCTCAACTTCAAAATCAATGCAAAATAAATATGAGCGACCGCTTGGCGGTCCGAACTGAAAATCCCGACGGGCAACCAACTCGATTTCCCGGAGACCTGTCAAAACAGCTTGACGATTGTCTGCCAAGCACCTGCGTGGCCAGACGATGGCCAACCCCAAAACAAACTATCTACCCAACGAAACTAACCACTACTACCTATAAAACCGACAAACCAACAACGAGCCCACCTACGGAGAGGCCCGAAGGGGAATTGGTAAACGAACGAGGGCTGGTCGAATCCAGCCCCCTGTAAGTTTCGTTTACTTACGAATTCCAAGCTTACCGATGAGATCCAAGTAACGCTGTGGATCGTGTTTTCGCACGTAATCCAGTAACGAGCGTCGCTTGCTAACCATCCTGAGGAGCCCTCGGCGACTGGAATAATCGCGGGGTGCCTGTCGCATATGAGAGGTCATTCCATTGATGCGCTCGGTGAGCAATGCAATTTGAACATCTGCCGATCCATTATCGGCATCGTTGGTTCGAAACGCACTGATCAGTTCTTCTTTTCGTTCTTTGCTAACGGTCATTCGCCAACCAATTTACAGGGTCCAGCGGCATTCCTTACGACGGAGATGCCTTCATGTCTATCTGTCAAAACAATAAGGACTGGGAATCGTATCCGGTTCTTCCATTTTTGCAACAGCAATTTTTGAGGGGGGAGGAGGGCAGGAGGCTTGGCCTGATGCATCGGTGGTCAGGGGGTGGACGCGAAGCGTCCCCCCATCACAACCCGTGGCGTAAGCGAGGGACAGCGTCGCGAGTGCACGTTGCCTCTTGTCGGAAATATCTCAGGCGTCGGGTGGCCTGACGCATCGGAGTTAAGCTTGGGAGACTAGGTGGAATTGTCGAGTTTGAAAATGGTCACGTTTTTGGTAGCCCCGGTAGGGGC
>CAYMXM010000529.1:0-3905 GCA_964394065.1 uncultured Pirellula sp.
CCACGCCTAAGTTCGAGACGCCCCTACCGGGGCTACCAAAAACGTGACCATTTTTAAACTCGACAATTCCACCTACTTCCCAAGGACAGAATTTTCCACCGATCCCGAAGGGATTGCAGATCGTTGGTCCGAACTCGAGGGAGCGATAAACTTGGCTATTGTTTCTAGCACTTCCACCCCTCACCCCCGGCCCCTCTCCCCGAAGCGGGGCGAGGGGAGTAGGTATCTAAAACTCAAAGGGGCAAACTCAGGATCGGGTTCTATTTCGCAACTCAGCCTAGCTTCCCCGTGGCGGTTTGGGCGCGATAGGAGGTTTCCCCATTCGCATTGGAGGAGGCGTTTGGCGGCTCCCACTGCAGGGAATTCTATTCAAGGCTGCGAATCTCCACCTCAGGTTCCCATCACCGACGTTTCCGATCCGAATGTTCGGCTCCGAATTCTTGAATCGATCCTATGGCTGGCGAAGGAGCCCCTTTCGGCGCGGAAGCTTGCGATGCTCGCCGAACTCGCGGATCCAACGGAGGCGAGGACGCTGGCCCGAAGACTCAACGACGAGTACGACAGGCATGGGTACTCGTTTCGTGTCGAGGAGATCGCTGGGGGGCTGCAATTTTTGACCCGTCCCCAGTTCGCCCGTTGGATCCGGAGGCTGGAGATGGTTCCTGGGGAGAGCATCTTGAGTCAGGGCATGCTGGAGACCCTCGCCATTGTCGCGTATCGTCAGCCAGTTCAACGGGCCGAGATCGAAGCGATTCGAGGGGTGAGCAGCGATGAAGTCTTGCGGCAACTGATGCAGCGGGACCTAGTTCGGATCGCAGGACGCCTCGAAGAGTTGGGTCGCCCATATCTATATGGCACAACCCGAACATTTTTACAGCAGTTTGGTCTACAATCCTTAGATTCTCTCCCGAGGGCACAAAAGATTCGGGATGCAGAAGCCGAAATTGCATCCAGACTTGCTGCGCACTCGCCACCAGCACAGGATCCGGATCCAGACGGGTGAAACCTTTTGGTCCCCCAGCAAAAAACGACGATAAAAAACTATGGAAAAGTATCGTAATTTCCTTGCCTGGGGTCAGTGTTCAACGCCCGTTTGGCCGCTAAGATAATCCTACTAGTTTACCGAAGAAACCTCACGAAGACGGACAGATAAGGAGTTCACCTGTGAAGATGACGCTAACCGCACGAGAGTTGTCAGACTTGCCAACATCCGAGCAGTTAACCTGGGAATACGCCTCATGGTCTGCCTCGAGTCCTGAAATCGAAATGTCAGATGATGACGACGATGATGACTTCGAGGAAGACGAGGAAGATGAGGATGACTTCGAGGACGACGACTTCGAAGATGAGGATGAGCTCGACGACGACGAAGAAGAATTCGAAGACGACGAGGAAGAAGAAGACGACGAAGAAGAGGACGAGGACTACGACGAAGAAGACGACGAGTGGGAAGAAGTCGACGAAGACGAGGAGTCCGAGGATGAAGAAGAAGAGGAAGAGGACGATTGGGACGACGAAGAAGAGGATGACGACTGGGACGACGATGACGAAGAGGAAGACGATGAGGAGTGGGACTGATCCCCTCGCCCCGCTTCGGGGAGAGGTGGGGTGGCCTAGCGCATGCCAAACGCAACCTGCTTCCTCATAGCCTATGTCGTTGTCCTCCTACTGGAGTTGATTCGATGGAAGACGGTCTCACCTGTGTGGGACCGTCGCTTGAAGCAAGTGTTGCTTCTCGCGGCAACGATTGCAGTATTCACGCACTCGGTCTACCTGCTCGACCGAGTTTTTATCGCTTCGGGGAACAATCCCAATCTCGCTCTCGTGTCGTGGCACGACTGGGGAGTCTTGGCTAGCTGGGCTCTCGCGACAGTTTATGGATTCCTCCTGGTCCGGCGCGGGGATAGCCGAGTCGGTATCTTTATCTTGCCAACGGTGATCCTTTTGGTAGCCGGTGCGATTGCGCTCCCCCCGACCGCAGGGATGGAATCCACCAACACTGCCACCGGGTGGCGCTTAGCCCATAGCGTGGGGATGATTGCTGGGACGGTCCTCGTCTCGCTCGGCTTTGCGATGGGTCTGATGTACTTTCTGCACGCTTCCTGGTTGAAGGGGAAACGCCGATTGCAAACGCGCGTTCGCCTCCCATCCTTGGAGTATCTCCAGACCTCCGGTCGCGTTTGCCTCCTCGGGAGCGCTGCTTCGATCGGGTTCGGGATGGTTGCGGGGGTAATTATGAATTTGACGCGCGACGGTCGGGTTGAATGGTTGGATCGAGGGATCCTTTTCTCGGGGGGATTGTTTCTCTGGCTCGCCTTCGCATCCTTTGCCCAGTGGCACCTAACGCGCAAGGGGAGTGGGCGTGCTACCGCAGCGATGAACATCCTCTCGTTCTTGATCGTGGCCGCTGCGGTACTCCTCGTTCTCAGCACTCCACATGGCGGGAATCGCCAGGGGGTAACCCCTTCTAGTCAGGGCACGCCCATCTCGGGTGAAGCTCCATGAAGATTCGGATGGTCGGCTGTAGCCATCACTCGATGCCTGTCGAGGTCCGCGAGAAGTTCTCGTTCACGGAGAGCCAGAGTGAAGCTGCGTTGAACTCGCTCAAGGACCAATACGCGGACTGCGAAAGCGTGCTCCTTAGCACTTGCAATCGGGTCGAACTCTACATCGGCACAGCGAGCGATACTCCTTTGCCGAGCACCGAAGAGCTCCTCCAATTCGTCGCCCGGTTCCATGACATGCCAGTCGATCGCTATCGTTCCTTCTTTCTCAGTTTGGAAGACGAACAAGCGATCAAGCATCTCTTCTCGGTCGCCAGCAGCATCGACTCCCTCGTCGTGGGAGAAACGCAGATCGCTTCTCAAGTGCACGATGCTTATGCGCTCGCCGTGCAAAAGGGATTCGCAGGTCCGGCCCTCCACGCCGCGTTTCAACATGCCAATCAAGTCGCAAAACGGGTCATCAACGAAACGGAGATCCATCGACGCCGCATCAGCGTTCCCAGCGTTGCTGTCAGCGAGGTTGCTTCGGAGTTCTTTGAACGATTCGACGACAAGGAGATCGTGGTCATCGGAAGTGGAGAAATGGGGCACGAGACGATGGTTTACCTGCGCGATGCGGGGGCCAAGAGCATTACGATCGTGAATCGTTCTTTGGAGAATGCCAATCGACTCGCAGAAGAGTTTTCGGTCGCCGCAGCACCTTGGGAGTCTCTGGACTCCCTCATCTCCCATGCCGATTTGATTGTCAGCACTACCGGCGCGACCGAGCCGATCGTGACCGAATCGCAGTTTAGAAAGCTTCTGCAGAACCGCTCCAAAGGAACGTTGCTAATCCTCGATCTCGCGGTCCCACGCGATTTTGATGCATCGATCGGCGAATTGCCCGACGTCTACTTGTTCTCGGTCGATGACCTGCAAGCCGTTTGCAATCGAAACAAGAGTCTGCGCGAGGAGCAACTCCCGCAAGCCCAACGGATCATCGCGGAGGAAGTGGAGCGGATCTTGGTCGATTGGCAATTGCGATCTTCCACCGAGACGATTCGAGCCTTGCGGGATCGAGCGACGGAGATTCGCGAATCAGAGTTCGCACGTTTGATGGGGAAGCAATCGATGCAATCCATATCGCCCGAAGTCCGCAACGATATCAATCATGCATTCGATCGCTTGGTGAACAAATTGTTGCACCAACCTTTGCAGGCCATTCGCGAGGTAGACCACCATGAACAACGCGACACGCTCGTCTCGGCGCTGCGCAAGCTGTTTAAGATCAGGTAGGAACGGGCCTGGATGCTCTTTGCGTCCGATCGGGGCTCGCCCCCGTCGGACACCGCTTTGTTGCCCTAGATCGCGCTGCGTTTTAGAACTCTGCTCCCCTCGCCCCGCTTCGGGGAGAGGGGCCGG
>CAYMXM010000530.1:0-3900 GCA_964394065.1 uncultured Pirellula sp.
AAAAACCTCGTTGGAAACGTTGTACTTCACGCTCCCCTCCCCGATCCGTTGGATCAACCCTCCCCAAAGGGGAGGGTTGTTTTGCAGCTGCGCGGTGGAAAAAGGTCAAATAGCGCAACTTCAAAATTTACGCCATGGGTTGTGATTTTCGCATCGGCTTCACACCTTACTCGCCCCCAAATGTTGCACGACTGCGTCGATCTGTTGCAGGACCTCTTGTTCCAGTTCCTTCGATGCTCCGTAGCGTAGTCGATAGAAGCTATCGGCGAGCATGGCTCCGTCCCCGGCTCCGTTGCCTGGGTCCAGACCACGAAGGGACTCGATGAGAAACTCTCGTGGTGTTTGGTCTTTTGCTCTTTCGTAGCCGAGACGCCGCAATGCTTTCACCACTCGATTGTAGAATTCGACTTCCGTTAGTCCCTCCCCTCGGCGCCACCGGAATCCCATTTGAGGTGCCCAGTTTGGGAAAAACCACGATGCCATGCGATGCCCCCCCAGCACAAGAGCTCCTGTGAGTATGATTAGCATTGCAGCGCGCCACGAAAACCATTTTTCAGGAGACGCAAGCCCCCCGATAATTCGACTCGATTGCAGCTGGGCAATGAACCTTTGAATTCCTCCGAAGAAGTCATCGTAGGAACTCTCGGACACCTCGCCGAACAGAGTAAACATCCTTCCTTGACGCGATTTATCCATGTTCAAAATCATCTCGGACCAAAGATCTTGCATGAATCCCATCGTCTGCCCGGAAGCCGCTTTGAAGGCGATACCCGCGTTGGAACCTTCACCCGCAGGTGTTGGATCGAAACGCATCCATGCCCCGTGGGTGATGTAGCTGGGAACCTCCTCCCAAATATTGTGAGCTTTCAACTCGTCCACCGTGAAGTAGGCTTCGACCCAAACATGTGCGTGCTTCTGCTGGACCTCAATATAACCACCTAGTTCGTTGTAATCGCTCGGTCGAAATCCACTGACGAGTCTGGTCGGGATATTCATCGACCTCAACAATATCGCAAACGACGAGGCGAAGTACTCGCAGTGCCCCTCTTTCTTGTTCAAAAGAAAGTCCACGATGGGATCCAACGTCGGGTCGGTCAGCGGTGTCAATCGAAGTGTATAGCGATACTCCCTCCCGCCAGCAAAGTAACGTTCTAAGAAGATCGCTCGAGCCACCTTTTGGGTGACTTCTAAACCCGAGTCCTTTAGGATCTCGTCTCGCAATGGAAGGATCCCATTCAGCGATGTTGGAAACTCGGTAAGTGACGCGCGACGGTAGAGACGGTAGGCTCCTCCCTCCAACTCGTTCCATCCCGGTTCATCGAGTGAGTCGGCGATATCGGGGAGGACCCGTCGCTCATCGGAACGAGAATAACCGTAGGTGCGAAAGGAATAACGTCGCTTGCTCGATCGCATTTTCGCAAAATCGTTCATATCCATCAGACGCCAATCTCGACGATTTGCGTAGAAGTCCCCCGGTTGGGTTGGTTCCAACGAGAAAGGAGGGATCGCAGCGACCATCTCTCCTAACGGGAGCTTTTCGATAACGGAAACCACGACGGGGTCCGATTGGCTCCGCAGCTCTCGATCGATATCGAGCGGCTGAGGAGCCTTGCGAATAAACCGGTCCTCCACGATCACCGCAGCATCTCCCTTTTGCCAATACCCGTGATTGGGTCCCTCCTTATAGCTATGGAGAACGGACAAACGAATGTAGGGTGGCTGGCTGGGAAGGTACTTCAGTCCGCTCCCCTCGTACGTCATCTGCATGCGTAGAACAGGAGTGTCGTTCAGACGGACATCCCCTTGGTAGCGAAGAGAAACCTGTTCGCTGAATCCGACGCTTGCAGAAAACCAAGAGTTCGATTCATAAGCTCCGACGTGTAGCCGGGGGAGCGAATAGAAGTAGGCTAACGTGAATAAAAGTACCCCCAACGTGATCGGCCAAGCGCTCCATCGCAATCGCATCGCACGTTCCACGCGACGTTGCAGGAGAGTCTTTTCAACGGGGGACGCTGTGAGGCGAATGCCAGAAGGACGTGCCCCCTTGGTCGACTCCCTTCCTATCCAATGGAGAAACCTCGTCCATAGGCTTAGGGTCGCCGAATGCGTTTGATTGTGCTTCTCTTGGGTCGCGAACTGTGTGAGACTTAGCATCGCCAAGCCACCGATGGCTAACACAGGGAGAAGCATGATCCCATACAGCACATTGTCGTTCACCAGGGCTGCGACGACGAGTTCCAGCAACAGAAAAACCCCCCACTGCTCAAAAACCCGTTTGTCTTTTTTCTGAAAGATGAGGGGAAGTTGAACATACACCAACAAGTTGCCAACCGAAAGAAGGCGATCTCCACCCGCGTCTCGCAGAAACTGATAAGCGGCAAGCCCTGCCCCTACGACCATCAATACATAGACAAGAAATCGATGGAGCCGAAACCACTTTAGAACATCGGTGTAGATATAACCAATCAACGCCGCCAAACCGACGAGAATCGGAAGCTGCCACGACTCATTTCCAAGCCCGATCGTTCCGGCGATCAAGAAGGAGAGGATTCCGAAATAGAGGGCGCAACGCCGCAGACTCCGATCGGCTAGCTTTTGCAACTCGTCTCGTTCTTTTTCGCTCAATTCATTTCCTCTACGAGCGTCATCTGCCGATCCTCTTAACAAACTCGATCACCCCAAGCATCCCCGCCATCGCGACGAGGAGAATCCCCCAAAAGACAACCAGGAGCTCAGGTGGGAGGATAATCATGGAGACAGTGTACCATTGATTCACCCAATCCCAGACGACATAGACAACGGCCATCGAAAGGTAAGGACCGAAAGGTGTCGAGGTATCCCGCGTTACCAGATAGAACACGATCACAAACAGAAGGGCAAAGAAAGGGGATACAAAGAAAGATATCCAGACGACTTGCCAGCCGACAAAGGCTCCGACCATCGCCATTAGTGTCACGTCTCCAAAACCCAGGGCTTCCTTCCCCATCACAATCCCCGACACAAGTCGAATCGACCACAATAGCATTCCCCCCAAGCCGATTCCCATCAGGGCGCTCAACAGGCTCTCCCAGCGGTCGGGACTTACCGTGAAATAGGTAATCGTGATGCTGATTCCGCCGAACAGCGCTATCCCACCGATCACGCGAGTCCACATATCCCGCCCTAGAATCACCCAGAAATAAATCCATGCTTTCTTCCAACCTCGTCGCAATATCCACTGCCGATTGAGAAGGGCGAAACACCAACCAAGCCAACACAAAAGTCCGAGCGCGAGCCCCCACGTTCCATTCTGTGACCAATACTCTGGCCAAGGAAACGAAGAGTTCGCATGGATGGCTCGCGTTGCGATCGGCCCGACATCAAGCGTGGCCGGATCGATCTCTCGGAGACGCCAATCGGGCCAAACCACCGAACCGATCAACGCGATGAGGGTTCCTGGCACCGTCACGAGGTCGGGGATCGTCCTCTCATCAAAATCGATAAAGGTCGCGATCACCAGCAATGTAAAGAGAGTCGCCAAACACAAAAAGTTGGTGAAGAGCGGGCCACTTTCTACCGGGACAACGTCGGACGGGACGAGCCCCCCCTCCATGACCCTTTGATAAAGAAGCCAATAAGCGACCGGAAGTAGCAACTCGATCAGCATCGGCCTTAACCAAAACCAAGTCCCTAGCTCTGCCCGATCGTTGAACCGAAACAACCAACCGACAACCGGAAGAAAACTTAAAAAACGACTCCCCGGTCGTTGCCATGGACTGATCGGTCGCGGGAAATATGCGAACTGATAAATCGCATAATTAACAGCCGGTCCGAGCAGGATGGCAAGGATTAAGAAGGGAATCACGGAAGTTTGAAGTTTGAAGTTTGAAGGGTGAAGGGTGAAGGGTGAAGGGTGAAGGG
>CAYMXM010000531.1:0-3893 GCA_964394065.1 uncultured Pirellula sp.
TTTAACGGAATGAATTCCGTTCTACAACTCGCCGAGAGCCTCTCTCCGCATGAGGAGGCTTCGAGTTCTAGGAATTAGGAGGTAGGCTCACGGCGCGGGTAGGGCCTTTATTGGAAGCGTTTTTTAACGGAATAAATTCCGTTCTACAATCTTACCCCGCAGTCTTTTCAATACGCGCGACTTCGCTTGATAGACACTCGCTAGCGAAAGCCCGGTCTGTTCGGCGACCAGCGTCGGCCGCTGGTTTTCGATCGTCGTCAACCAAAAAGCTTGCCACGTTGTTTCTTCAAATTCGGACTTTACACTCTCCAGCATCGCTTTCAACAACGGTGTGTTAATCGAATCCCCGTTGATCGATTCTTCCAGCGGATCGGGTTGCGACATCATCCACTCATGCGCCTCGGTTCCTCCTTGCGCATCGGCACGATGCGACGCCTTCCGAAAAAAACTCCGGACATGATTCCTCGTGATCGTCGCTAGCCAACAACGAAAGCTCCCCGCCTCTTTCTGGCGACGAAAGCTCCCGATGTTCCGGGCGACCGAGGTGAAAACCTCCTGCACCAGATCGGATGCCTCTGACTCGGGAACCCCAGCGATGCGACACCAGCGATAGACGATCGGCCCAAAGGTTTCCACGAGCCGGCTCCACTGCTGCGGTTCCAGTCGCTGAACCCCTTCGAGGAAAAAGGTCGAAAGAGTGGGATGCTCTGGTTGGATAGGATCGGAAGAGAAACTCATAAAACGAATCGAAGAAAATTTTTCGGCAAATGGTGTCAGCGCTCTGCGTTCATCTACATAGCTTGTACTTGTACCTACCTCTGATCACCAGGAGAATATCATGATGACCACCACCCAGTGCCCGCCGCAACCGATTCTACGCGATTATACTTGCGGCCGTCTGGCCGATGACGAGTCGCATGAAGTTTTCGAACACTTGCGCCATTGTTCGGAATGCCAATCGCAATTGGAAACGATCGACGATAGTGGCGATTCCCTGATCGTCGATCTTCGCTCCGACGATCCACATGCCCGGTTCAGCGACGAACCCCAATGCAAGATCGCCCTCGCGAAAGCGCTCGCCGCCTTGGCCAAAGCAGGGGAGGTGGAGGGAGAGTCCCTCTCACCGATGGACCTCCCGCAAGAGATCGGAGGGTACGAAATCGTCAGCCAGATCGGACGCGGTGGCATGGGGCGTGTCTATCTAGCTCGCCATTTGAAACTGGGGCGACAGGTCGCCTTGAAAGTCATCGCGAATCATCGACTGATCGATACTGTAACGCGAGAACGATTCGATGCGGAAATGCAAGCGGTGGGACGCTTAAGCCATCCGAACATCGTAACCGCCTACGACGCGCGCGAAGTCGACGGGTTGGCGGTTCTGGTGACCGAGTTCATCGATGGAAAGAATCTACAGGAGCTCGTCCAACAAACCGGTCCTCTCTCCCTGGCCGACGCCGCCGATGTCGTCACCAAAGTGGCTGCAGCGTTGCAATACACCTGGGAACAAGGTTTCGTCCATCGGGACGTCAAGCCTTCCAACATCATGATGAGCCGGAGTGGGGAGGTAAAACTTCTCGACTTGGGTTTGGCACGTTTTCAACAAGGGGGTGTCGAACTTACGGCCAGTGGGCAGACGATTGGTACGGCGGACTACATTGCCCCCGAACAAGTGACCGACGGTCGAAACTCCGATACGCGGAGCGATGTTTATTCGCTGGGTTGCACATTGTTCAAACTGCTGACCGGAAACGCTCCATTTGAGACATCGCAAAACAGCACCACGTTTGCCAAGCTGACCGCGCACGTTTCCACGCCAGCTCCGAGCCTTCAAAAGGCACTTCCCAGTTGCCCGGTTGAGGTTGCCAAGTTGATCGATTCGATGTTGGAAAAATCACCGGAGCATCGCCCTCAACAACCGCGAGATATTGTCCGAGCCTTGTCTCGTTATGCCACCGGTAGCGATCTGAAAACGTTGGTCGAGCGAAGTGGGCAACCAATCCATCGTACTCAGCCCCAAGAACTCAAGGCTCCGGCATTGCAACAATCCTGGTTCCGCCGCCCCGTTCCACGCGTTTTTGCCATCGCGTCTGGGCTCTTAGGTGCAGCGGCTGGTTTTGCGATGGGGATATTCATCGAGATCACTTATCCTGATGGAACTGTTGTGAAGGTTCCGCTGAGTAACGGAGCGACGATGAAGGTGGTGGATGAGGAGAAGAAGGAGGAGGAGGCTCCGAAGGGAGATGGAGCGGGGATGCCAGCGGAGGCTAATCCATTGGGGGCACCGAATAAGTTGCCTCCAGGCCTACACGCTATGGCGGCTGCCTTGGCGGCTCAGACAACCGAAAAGTTGCAAGGAATTTGGCAGATAACCCTTCCCGACAGATCCTCGCCCGCTAGCAAGCGAGTCGCGATGATCAGCTTCGACGGGTTTAACTTCCGTTCGGTGACACTTGGAGGTTCTGTCGAGCAATTTACTTTTGGACGCTTTGCGACCCAACTGGATGATAAAGGGCTCTTTCTACTACTGAGTTTCAGCCCACGAGAGGGGAATACCTTGGGTACGCTTTCGTTTTCGCCCGACGGGAAAAATGCCCTTTTTACGATTCAGCACTCTAGCAATCCCCTACCGATTTTTGGGTATTCCGGAGCTGATATCGCTCAACCGCATAAAGTGAGCTTTCAGTACCTCGGCAAGCAGCCGACAAACGATTCTGACTTCCAGGCGATGATAGGAGACCGAGAGATCGATCCCGAGGATCCCTATGTCAAGGCGATAGTGGCGCTAGCCCGAGATAGGGTTCGCGGCCTTCTGGCCATAGAGAACGAGGTCAGACATGTGGGGCAGCAAATTCATCTTGCGAAATCGCAAAACAACCTCAAAGAGATCGGACTTGCGTTTTTTAATTTTGAGAGTTCCTACGGAAAGTTTCCCGGATCCGAGAATACGCACAATCCAAAGGGGCAGGATAAGATTCATCCCTGCAGTTGGCGAGTTGCCATATTGCCTTGGATTGGGGAGGAAAAACTCCACAACGAGTACCGCTTTGATGAACCGTGGGACAGCGAACATAACTTAGCGTTGGTGGAGAGAATGCCCGAGATTTATCGCACCCCTCGTGCACCGAAGGATCAGCCAAAGGGGCACACGAACTACATGGGTTTCTCAAGCGAAGGAGCCTTGCTGCACCCCAAGGGAGGAGTCGTGTTTCGAGAGGTACGTGATGGAACTTCCAACACCATTCTCGTTGTAGAATCGAAGAAGTCGGTCCCATGGACCAAGCCTGAGGATCTAGAAGAGATCCCCGAGTTCTTCTCTCCTACGGTCTATTCGACGGCCGACGGCGCTGTGCACACCAAGGAGAAGCTGGATCTCGAACTCCTCAAAAAGATGATCACCTTCGCCGGCGGCGAGCCTCTTTGATGTTCTGTTAGATATCAGTTTAGAACTCTGCTCCCCTTGCCCGCTTCGGGGAGAAGGGCTGGGGGCGGCCTGATGCATCGGAGTTAAGGGGGTGGACGCGAAGCGTCCACCCATCACAACCCGTGGCGTAAGCGAGGGACAGCGCTGGCAACCAGACATCCATCCCAGGTCTCACAGCACGCCCTTCGTGCCTCAGGGGCGTGCCACCCGGCGCGGAAGTAATCCCGACAAGGGCCACGTTCACTCGCGACGCTATCCCTCGCTTACGCCACGGGTTGTGATGGCGGTGGCGCTGCGCTTACCACCGGCTAATGGCTGTAATCCCTTCGGGATACCAGAGGATGCAAAACTAATCTCCGATCTCTCCCTCTGACCTTAGGCCTTTAGCCTTAAGTCTTAAGCCTTTTTTCCGTGTCTTCCGTGGTTCCCTCCCCCCCTCAACTCGCCGAGAGCCTCTCTCCGCATGAGGGGG
>CAYMXM010000532.1:0-3860 GCA_964394065.1 uncultured Pirellula sp.
CTACCCCTCACCCCCGGCCCCTCTCCCCGAAGCGGGGCGAGGGGAGCGGATATCTTATGGGTTATGCCCAGCCCACTATTGTACCTGTGCATACGAACGATGCGTGGAATACATTGGTTTTCATTCTTGAAGTACGAGATACTTGGCTTTGTCTCATCTCGCGGTGAGATTTGCATGGCCGCTTGCGCGTTCATTCGGCGACTGGTCAACCTCCGCACGCCTTTGACATAAGGGAAAACTACTATGACTCGACCTGCCTCTCGTCGCCGTGCTTTTGCCATGGTGCTTTTCTTAACCTCTATCGGTGTGGCTCAAGACCCACAACCAAAAACGGAAGAAGCCGATTTGTCTAAGTGTCCTGTGATGGGGAATGTTCTCCCTTCCTCGGCGCGGAGTACCGCCAGCGGGGGGCACTCCAATAGAGATTGGTGGCCGAACCAGTTGAACCTCAAAATTCTCCATCAGAACTCGAGCAAATCGAGTCCTATGCCAGCCGACTACGACTACGCACAAGAGTTTCAGAAACTCGATCTAGAGGCTGTCAAGAAAGATCTTCGTGCGTTGATGACCGACTCTCAAGATTGGTGGCCTGCCGACTACGGGCACTACGGCCCTCTCTTTATCCGAATGGCATGGCATAGCGCGGGAACCTATCGAATCGGTGATGGCCGAGGAGGTGCTGGATACGGAACGCAACGTTTTGCTCCACTGAACGGATGGCCTGACAACGCGAGTCTTGATAAAGCGCGACGTCTCCTTTGGCCCATCAAGCAAAAATACGGGAACAAAATATCCTGGGCTGACTTAATGGTCCTCACCGGCAACGTGGCTCTCGAATCGATGGGAGTGGAAATGGTAGGCTTCGGCGGGGGGCGGGCAGATGTCTGGGAACCGCAGGAAGATATCTATTGGGGACCTGAGAGCGAGTGGCTTGGGGATAAGAGATACAGCGGGGATCGCGAGTTGCAGAAACCTCTCGCAGCCGTTCAGATGGGACTGATCTATGTCAATCCGGAAGGTCCCAACGGAAAGCCTGATCCTTTGGCAGCCGCTAAGGACATTCGGGATACGTTTGGGCAGATGGGGATGAATGACGAAGAAACCGTCGCCTTGATCGCGGGGGGGCACACCTTCGGAAAAGCACATGGCGCTGCGGGCGCGGACCATGTCGGTCCTGACCCGGAAGGTGCGAGTATCGAAGAGCAGGGGCTAGGATGGAAGAACAAATTCGGAACCGGTAAAGGAGCCGATACGATCACCAGCGGTCTGGAGGGGGCGTGGTCGACAACCCCGACTCAGTGGTCTAACGACTTCTTTGACCACCTGTTCGAATACGATTGGGAACTGACCAAAAGCCCCGCCGGTGCCCATCAGTGGAAACCCAAACAAGCTTCCGCGCAGAGAACCGTCCCCGACGCTCACGATCCGAACAAATCGCACGCACCGGTCATGTTCACCACCGACCTTGCCCTGCGAATGGATCCTATTTACCACAAGATCTCCAAGCGTTTCCACGAGAATCCCGACGAGTTTAAAAAGGCCTTCTCAATGGCTTGGTATAAGCTTACCCACAGAGACATGGGACCCGTTTCCCGACTGTTAGGTCCAGAAGTTGCCCCTCCTGAGATCTGGCAAGATCCTGTACCGAAACTGGACCATCCATTGGTCGATGCAGACGACGTGCGAATGCTCAAGCGAAAGATCTTAGCTTCGGGAATCGACATCTCAGACCTCGTTGCGACCGCTTGGGGATCTGCCTCCACGTTCCGAGGTAGCGACAAACGAGGGGGAGCCAACGGTGCTCGAATTCGTCTCGCCCCTCAAAAGGATTGGAGCGTTAACAATCCAGAGCAGCTCAGCAAAACGTTGCAAGTCTACGAGAAGATCCAAAAGGATTTCAACAGCGATCCAGCGAAGGGTGAGAAAAAAGTTTCTCTCGCCGATCTGATCGTACTAGGAGGTTCTGCAGCCATTGAGCTGGCTGCAAAGAATGGTGGCACGGAGATCCAGGTTCCTTTCGTTCCAGGTCGGACCGATGCAACGCAAGAGATGACCGATATCGTGGGGATGGGAGTTCTAGAGCCCAAATCCGACGGGTTTCGAAATCACACTGCTAAAGAGATCGATCGCCCCGAAGAAGAACTTTTAATCGATCGCGCCCAGCTGCTGACATTAACCGCCCCAGAAATGGCAGTGTTAGTCGGTGGCCTGCGCGTATTGCAAACCAACACCGGAAGTGGTCCCTTGGCGGAACTAGGTGTGTTGACCAAGAAACCTCAAACATTGACGAACGACTTTTTCGTAAACCTTCTCGATATGAAGACCGAATGGAACAAGTCGACGGTTTGCGATCATTATTTCGAAGGTCGAGACCGCAAATCGGGCGAGGTCCGATGGACAGCCTCGCGCGTCGATTTAATCTTCGGCTCGAACTCCCAACTGCGGGCGATTTCCGAAGTCTATGCCAGTGATGATGCTAAGGAAAAATTCGTAAAGGACTTCGTCGCTGCGTGGACTAAGGTGATGAACCTAGATCGATTTGATCTGGAATAGAAATCTTGTTACTTAGAGTTCTGCTCCCCTCGCCCCGCTTCGAGGAGAGGGGCCGGGTGGCACGTCCCTGAGACACGAAGGGCGTGTTGTGAGACCTGGATGGATGCGTGGTTGCCAGCGCTATCCCTCGCTTACGCCACGGGTTGTGATTTTCGGGCCTCGCTTACGCGTTGCCCAAGTTCTCCCTCCGCCGCTGCGTAGCGACCACTTCACACACCCTACGGCTATTACTAATCTTTCCTGCGGACAATTCTGCGCGACTTTCCTCCCTCGCTTCTCGGCAAGGTTCCTTCAGGTACGCGAGTGACAGGGATTCGGAGTCCGAGTTGGACTTGGAGGGCTTCTCCGAGAGAGTGAACGATCTCCTCCGAAGATTCCACTTCCAATGCAATCTCATCTAGTTCCCCGCGTTTGCTGACCAAGATGCGAAACTCGCGAATGGAGGAGATCTCCCGAACAATCGATTCGATGCTCGTCGGGAAGACGTTTACCCCTCGTATCACCATCATCTCATCCGCCCGTCCGACAACCCCGCGTTCCAATCGAACGAAGTTTGTTCCATTCCTTTCCGCATCCCAACTCGGCAAGACCAAGTCTCGTGTTCGATAACGAAAAACAGGAGCCCCCGTGCGCCCCAGGGACGTGATCACCAACTCGCGCAAATCGGGATTCGAAGGAACGTCGGGACCTTCGGGAGGTAAAAACTCGACGAGGAATTCCGACTCGATCACGTGAAGCCCGTTACCATCCGTTGCACCGAAGCCCCAGGGTCCGATCTCGGTCGCCCCGGCATGGTCCATCACTTCGGCACCGTAGGATTCTTCGATTTGCTGTCGGACCGATGGGATCGATCCTCCTGGCTCTCCTGCGACGAACACTTGACGAATCGAACTTTCCCGGAGGGAGATACGTCGTTGTGCGGCTTCTTGCGCCAAATGAAGCGCATAACTAGGAGTCCCGAATAGCACCGTAGGAGCAGCGTTCTGAATGAGATCGATACGAGCCAGAGTCGACAAGCCTCCCGACGGTATCACCAAGCACTCCCGCTGCAAACACGCGTCATGCGCACTCCAGAATCCGATGAAGGGACCAAAGGAAAAGGCCATCAGGATGCGATCGTTCGATCCGATATCGCAAGCATCAAGGACATACTGCCAAGTCGCCGTCCACCAATTCCAGTCCCCTTCGGTATCGAGTATGACCATCGGTCTCCCATGCGTGCCACTGGTTCGGTGGTAGCGCCGATAGGAACTCGCAGGATAGGAGTGGTGCTTTGCGACCCCATCAGGTGAGTCGCTTTGCCAATC
>CAYMXM010000533.1:0-3856 GCA_964394065.1 uncultured Pirellula sp.
CCGCGGCGCTATTGCCCAAGAGTTGCTGGAGGCGATGAAACAAGATCGCGTCCAAACCCTCCGTGACGAACTTCGAATCGTTAAGGGGCATCGAGTCTTCATCTCTGCGGGGGCTGGTGGCGTCGGTACGTTTGCCATCCAGATTGCCAAGCATTTAGGGGCGGAGGTGGCTACCACAGCTTCGCCGCGCGGTGAGGCTTTAGTGCGACGACTTGGGGCCGATATCGTGATCGACTACACCCGAGAGCGATTTGACAACGTGCTACACGATTGTGATGGGGCCTTTGATCTCGTCGGAGGCGACGACCTCACCCGTACCTTTTCGGTCGTCAAGCGAGGTGGAACGGTGGTGTCGGTTGCCGAACAGCGACTGCTCTACCGAGTATTACGACAGAGTAGCGAATCGCGTTATACGGATGTCAAACGCCTGCTTGCTGAGTTGAAGCAGGCGATCGACGTCGATCCGTCACTGGTCGGAATCAAAACCGATGTCGAGTCTCTTCTTAAGATGGTGTCGCTTGAAACACAGGGTGAGACTCATGAAATCGGGCTTCAGTTCGTCGCCCCCGAGGAAGCAGAGCTGCTGAAAAAAATTGGCATGACCTAAGGGGCGAACCCGACGTCGGTCTGCATGCGAAGGTCGACGCTCGGGATTGTCCCAAGGCCGGGCGGTGCGGTCGACAACTTGAGCCTTATCCTCGTCCCAGCACTCCAACTCTACCATGGATTCTCTTACCACGCGAAGTAAACCAAAGTACCGCAAGTATTTCGAAGCTATTTGGCAGTAGCTATTTAAGATGCGATTGCCCGGCTTGGTAACGGAACGAGACGAATTGTTGTAAATCGCTATCCCAGAGTTTCAGCCTTAAACAGGCTGCGATGTCTTTGAATGCAAACGATGTGCGGCCTGGGGTTTGAAGTGCAGGAAGTCCCCTCATCGCCTCTGGCAATCGATAGAAAGGAATCTTAGAGTTCAAATGGTGAACGTGATGGAAGCCAATATTCCCAAGGAACCAATGGAGAAGTGGGCTTGCTTCAAGAAAGCTCGAAGAGTCCAAGGCAGCGTCGGCATAGGTCCAGTCGTCCTTGGCATGCATATGAGCTTCTGGATAGTTATGTTGAATATAGAACAGGTACGCTCCAAGCATCATCGCAAGGAACGAAGGTAGAACGAACGCGAACATCGTGAATCCCACTCCGCCGAAACAGATGCCTAGTCCCAATGTCCCGAAATGAATCCCCAAGCTCAGAATCGCTCCTAGGTTTTTGCGAGGATTGTGAAACAACGGCTGGATGCACATTCCGAAAAGGAAAACGGTGAAGTAGCCGAACAGGATCAGTATCGGACTTCGCGCGCAGCGATAGCCAAACCTCTGAAGAACGGTCGCCGACGAGTATGCGGTGGTCGTCATGATCGGAAAAGACCCGATGCTACTAGCGAAATACTTCGAGTTGTGATGATGATGGTGGTCGTGTGTACGCTTCCAGACTTCTGGAGGAGTAAGCATCAGGTGGCCGCTTAGCCGAAGGAGGATTCCTGCAAAGCGAGAGCCTTTCAGAATGGCTCCATGCATGTAATCGTGATAGATGATGAACAGCCGGACAATGCACAACGCAATCAAAAGGCTACACGGAAACCGCATCAACAACTGGTTGTTGCTGCCAACAACGAAAACCAAGCCAGCGAGAAGCGACAGCGTTACTAGGAGCTGCCACCAGCTTTTCCAAAAGTTTTCTTGGGCGTATTTTCGGCTATCGATTAAAAGTTGACGATTCCCGTGGTGATGGTCATCCTCATCTGAAACTTCGGCTGGGTGCAAGCTCAAAAGGGATTTTCCTGTTGGGTAAAACTATACGCGAAGGACGCACTTGCCGGACTTTAGGAAATTTCCCCGGTAAAGTCAATCGCGTCTAGGACAGTGGTTGATCGCTGAAGAATGAGTTTGGCCGTGATGGCGCCCCGCGGCGAACATGCAACACGTCTTTGCCCTGCGGAGGATGACGGAAAAACAGGTTTGTCCCCAAGTCCTTTCAAGAAGATTACAATCGGTCCAGTGCGGGCAGTCTCGCTATCGCCAGATTGTGGCTATACCAACCCATAGTTCTAGTTCTCTTGCAAAGCCAAGGTTAAGGGCAATCCGATGAGAAGAAAATGTAACCAAATCATCACGGCGTTCCTCGCTGCCATCACTTCGTTTTCGGCCAGCGAGGCCGATGCCTGTAGTCGTGCGGTCTATTTCGGACAAATGGGCCAAACCGTCACGGGGCGCACGATGGACTGGCAGGAGGACATGCAGACCAACCTGTGGGTTTTTCCTCGCGGTATGAAACAGGACGGTGGAATGGGAGCAAGCGGCTTTCAGTGGGTAAGCAAGCACGGAAGTGTGATCGCATCGGGATATGAAGCTGGCACTGTGGATGGAATGAATGAGAAAGGTCTCGTCGCAAACCTGCTGTTTCTTGTCGAGAGCGAGTACCCGTCTGCTAGAGGTGATTCCCGCCCTCAGATGTCGATTGCAGCATGGACCCAGTATGTATTGGATAGCTTTGAGACAGTGGAAGAAGCTGTTGCAGAGATGCGGAAAGAAGCGTTTCGACCTGTGAGCGTCGTGGCACCCAATGGTGTGGAAGGTAAGATTCACCTTTCTATATCCGACCCGTCGGGAGATTCCGCAATTTTTGAGTATGTCAATGGAAAACTTGTGATCCATCACGGCAGGCAGTATCAAGTGATGACCAACTCCCCGACATATGACCGACAACTGGCCCTCAACGAGTATTGGAAGCAAATCGGAGGAACCGTGATGCTCCCCGGCACCAATCGTGCGGCAGATCGTTTTGCCCGCGCAAGCTTTTACATCAATGCCACCAAGCAATCAGCGAACCCGAAAGAGGCTGTCGCATCCGTGTTCAGCGTTATGCGCAACGTCAGCGTTCCCAGAGGAATCTCTACTGAGAACCAGCCGAACATTTCTACAACGATTTGGCGCACGGTCGCTGATCAGAAGAATCGAGTCTACTACTTTGAAGACACTGCGAGCCCAAGCATCCTTTGGGTCGACCTCAAGCGAGTCGATTTTTCAAATGGTTCGGGGGTCCGTAAATTAAACCTTCAAGATGGCAAGATCATCGGTGGAGACCAGACCGAAGGCTTTGAAGCTTCCAAGCCGTTTGTGTTTTTAGCCCCTAAATAGCGGACATGCTAAATAGCGGACATGTTGGTACGAATGGTTTGGACACGTGTTTCATGGTGAAGTCACTCGGGAGGCCTCCGTGACCCCCGTCTGATACCGCACCCGATTACGATCCCGACAGACATCACGATCGCGAGAATATATGCAGCGGGCGAGTGCCAATCGACGGCGAACCCAAAGACTGCCACCCCCGAAGCTGCGCAGGCAGCGGCCAGAAACGAGGCAAGGAGAATACCCGGCCAAGAGATGGACTCCCGACCGTCACGGTTTCTAATAAGCGTTACATGCATTATCTGGTCCTTAGTGTGCTGAACTCGCTTCGTCGCTGTGATTCATCCGATGCGGAAAAACCTTCCAACCAATGAGCAAAGTCATTTGCGGTCGATTCAAGATTTTTACGAATTCCATCATAAATATACAGAATCGCTGATTTGTCCAGAGTGTAATCGTTCACGAGGTGGACTACAGCAGCTATCCGTTCAGTCAGCGATCTTGGGGGCCAGCCCTGGGCTGGCCTGACGCATCGGCGGTAAGGGGTAGGACGCGAAGCGTCCTACCATCACAACCCGTGGCGTTAGCGAGGGATAGCGTCGCGAGTGAACGTAGCCCTTGTCGGGAATATCTCAGGCGCCGGGTGGCACGCCCCTGAGGCACGAAGGGCG
>CAYMXM010000534.1:0-3851 GCA_964394065.1 uncultured Pirellula sp.
CGATTCTACCCCTCACCCCCGGCCCCTCTCCCCGAAGCGGGGCGAGGGGAGCAGAATTCTATAGCGCTGCGCGTTCTAGGACGCCAAAGCGGTGTCCGACGGGGGCGAGCCCCGGTCGGACGGAAGAGCATCCAGAGGAATAAAAACGGACAACCAAAAAAGTATGTCACCGTCAACTTTTTGGCAGCCCAGGCTAATGCGCTATATCTCTCCCAATACCGAAGCCGTCACTGAGGCCTTGCGTCCTTCCGCTACTATACGCCGCCGCGTGGCGGCGGAATCCCTCAAGTCTCAAGCCTCACCCCTCAAGCCTGCTCATGAATCAGTTCGTCGGCTCCGAGTTCGGTTAGATCGTTTGCGGCTTGGATGCCGAGGTCGATGGCATGTTGGAGATCGAGTTGGGGAAGAGTCCCATCTGTCTTCAAAGACCATTTCCAATGTTGCTCGATCATCTCGGTGAAGTCGTTCGAAAAGACTCTTGCGGAGAGGCGAACTTCGTCCTGATCGATCGTTGCGAGGCCAGCTAGAGGAGTTAGGCAACCGGCTCGTAGAGTCCGAAGCATCGTGCGCTCTATCAACACGGCGAAGTGAGATTCTGGATGCGAGAGGGGAGCTACCGCTTGAATGATCTCTCCTTCGGAATCACGGGTTTCCAACCCGAGGGCGGCTTGACCAACTGCGGGGAGCATATCTTCGCATTGGAAGCGTTCCGTAATCCGATCCGCGATCTGGAGTCGCTCCAGCCCCGCGTAGGCGAGGAGGATCGCGTCGTACTCCCCCTCTTCCATTTTCCGGATGCGCGAGTCGACGTTTCCTCGGATTTCGAGAAGGGTTAGGTCGGGGCGAAGTCGCAGCAACTGCGCTCGGCGGCGAGGTGAACCGGTGCCGACTCTCGCCCCGAGAGGGAGTTCGGCAAAGGAGGAGTAGCGGCTCGATAGCATGCAGTCATCGGTTGCTTCCCGGGTGGGAACCGCCGTGAGTTGAAGCCCGTCGACAGGTTCGGTCGGTAGATCCTTGAGACTATGGACCGCCACATCGCAGCGATTTTCTAGGAGGGCACGCTGAATCTCCTTGGTGAACAATCCGGCTCCCCCCGAACTCCCGAGAGGTCCGGGGCTTGAGAGAGGAGCGGTACTCACATCCCCCGTGGTCGTGATCTTAACAAGTTCGACCTCATGCCCTCCCGATTCCAACAGTTTGGCTACGTGATTCGCTTGCCACAACGCCAGCGGGCTTTGCCGGGTACCAATTCGAAGGTGCATGAGGACAGGTGGGTTCTTTGTGGGATGGAAAGTTGTCTGCAAGGCTCGGCACTGCGAGATTTCCTGATAATATAGCGAAGGACTCGATTTCAGATACCGATGGACTCAGATGCTAGATTTTAACTTGCTTTTCGCACAGGCCCCCGCCCCCCCTTTGCCAGAGGTCTCTGCCCTGGTCGATGAATCGCCAGCATCCGAGACGCTCTGGTTTGATTTTCCAACGATTATGTTGGCGACCTTCGTGTTGATTTTGCTGGGGATCGCATCGTCCGTTGCAAATTATCTGACCCACCGCCCCACCCCTTCCATCAACCCGGCGATGGTACAACGCTTCGTCCATCGCCTCTGGGCTTGGTGGCTGATGTTTGTAATCCTCATCGCAGGATTGTTTATGCATCGAACCGGAACGATCGTTTTGTTCGGGCTCGTCTCGTTCTGGGCGTTTCGGGAGTTTATCACGATGACTCCCACCCGGCGTGGGGATCACCGTGCCCTCTTTTGGAGCTTGGTGGTCTTCACCCCCCTCCAATATGTTTTGATCGCCGTCTCCCATATCACCTTCAAGTCGGGAAAGGTGATCGATTTGTACGGGATCTATAGCATCATGATTCCCGTTTACGCCTCCCTCTTTATTCCGGCTCGCATCGCAATCGCCGGGGATCACAAACGTTTCCTGGAACGGTCGGCACAGATTCAAGCGGGACTCCTCGTCTGCGTCTACTGCCTCTCCTTCGCCCCCGCTTTGCTCGACTTGAAACTAGCCAGGAGCGATGGTACCCCCTGGGCTGGCAGCAACGCAGGTTTGCTATTCTTCTTCGTTTTGATTTCGCAAATTTCGGAAGTCTTCCAGTGGGCTTGGAGCCGTATTCGTGGAACGCATGTGATCGCGAGAGATGTGAGTAGCTCAAGGACTTGGGAAGGTGTCATGGGAGGTTCCCTTTCGACTGGAATCATCGGAGCACTCTTGTTTTGGGTTACTCCCTTTACCCCTTGGCAAGCAGCTTTCATGGCGATCGTTGTCGCATGGCTGGGCTTCGCGGGAGCGATGACGATGAGCGCGATCAAGCGGGACCGAGGGGTCCACGATTACGGTTCGCTCGTCCTCGGGCATGCTGGGGTTCTCGATCGGATCGATACCCTCTGCTTTTCCGCTCCGATTTTCTACCACCTGACCCGCATCTTCTTTGTCGTAGGGCTATAAGATGAGCGGCAGATATCAAACTACCACCGTGGCCCGGGCGTCTCGCCCGGAACAGTCTTTGCGACTCCGGGCTAGACGCCCGGGCCACGTATGGAAATGGTAAAAACTTATTTGCCGCTCGCCTAAGAAAGAGAACGGATGACTTGGATTGATACGCACGCCCACTTGGCGGAGCCAGCACTTCGATCGCAGCTGAGAGATGTCTTGACGCGTGCGTCGGAGAATGGAGTCGAAGGAATTCTCTGCGTCGCCGTCGATGCGGAGACCTCTGCCGAATGCCTCTCCATCGCATCTGAACACGGAGGAACTTTCGGGAACGAGGGAGAGGTTGTGATTCGTTCCTCGGCTGGAATCCATCCGAACTATGCACATCAAGAGAAGCCGGGAGATTGGGAGTCGATCGAAGAGCTCCTCACGAACCCACGAGTCATTGCGTTGGGAGAGACCGGCCTCGATCTCTACTGGGATGACTGCCCGTTCGATCTTCAAAGGCGAAATTTCGCAAGGCATTGGGAGGCGGGGCGACGCCATGGGCTGCCTGTAATAGTCCATATGCGCGAATGCGAAAAGGAGATGCTGGAGGCTTTAGAAGAAGAGTACCGTCAAGGACTACTCCAAGGAGTGATGCATTCCTATTCAGGTTCGTTAGACACCGCCTTGCGATGTTTGGAGATGGGAATGCATATTAGCTTTGCAGGAATGTTGACCTATAAGAAATCCATCGAGCTTCGTGATATCGCTTCGCAAATCCCACTCGATCGGCTTTTGGTGGAGACCGACTGCCCCTATTTGAGTCCCGAACCCCACCGCTCGAAACGCCCCAACGAACCCTGCCGCGTCATCCATACCGCAGAGGTTCTTGCACGCGCCAAATCGGTTTCGCGAGAAGAACTGAGTCGAGCAACCCTCGAGAATACGAAGCGATTGTTCCGCTGGTCGTAGTCGTAGGGTGTGTGAAGCATTTTTCCGCACGAGTAAACAATAGTAGAGGTAGGTTGCAAGCCTGGGCTGTCAAAAAGTTGCTGTTGTGCGGATATAGGTCTGCGTAAGTTTCGTTCTCTGATTCGCTTCTTGTCCGACTGGGGCTCGTCCCCGTCGGACACCGCTTTGGCGCCCTAAAACGCGCCGCGCTTTTAGATCTTCGCTCCCCTCGCCCCTCTCCCCGAAGCGGGGCGAGGGGAGCAGATAGCTAAAGCACAGCGCTTGCTAGGACGCCAAAGCGGCGTCCGACGGGGACGAGCCCCGATCGGACGAAATCCCCACCTTCCCAAATCACCTTCCCGCTGGCTTCCTTATCTCCTTGATCACTCGGTTCTTCGTTCCGATCCCAGTCATTTGCACGAGGAGCTTCATCGCCTCCCTCGCCTCGGATTGGTTCTTAAGCATGG
>CAYMXM010000535.1:0-1201 GCA_964394065.1 uncultured Pirellula sp.
TGAGCCTTCGGGGAGTTTAAAACCAGGGAAAATTTCTTTTCATCAGGCCAGCCCAGCGCTATCCCTCGCTTACGCCACGGGTTGTTCCGGGGCGAGACGCCCGGGCCACGCCCTCCCCCCTCCTTTCAAACTTCCCACTTCAAACTTCAAACTTCCCTTTCCCCTTCCCCATTTCCCCCCACCCGAGAATAATGAGCCATATTTCGGCAACCCACAAAGCCGGTTTCCCTGGAGCACGGCCCCTACAATCCCCCTTTTCTACGAGAAGCGCAAGCTTCTCCCAACTAAATACGTTTCTTCATCAATGCCAAATTGAAGAACCGCCGAATTGGCCTAAGCTAGCACACATCCCAAGCTACAGGCTCGGTCAATTCAGAGTCCTACACGCCCCCAAAAATCCCGCAGACGTGCCTTTTCCGATCGGTTAACCCATCGGGAATGTCACCGACAGGAACGAAGTGCGCCCCGTTCGAGCATTTCCTGACCGTGGCCCGGGCGTCTCGCCCGGAGTTGTGAAGGCTCCTCCGGGCGAGACGCCCGAGCCACAAACAAATCGCACGGTAAGAACGAAATTGGCGTTCTCGAAAAATGCTAGAAGTTGCATAATCTGTTGTACTTCAGACTTGTACTGACTCTGGTTTTCCTCACCCCTCTAGCCTCACACCTCACCCCTCCCAATGCCAGTAGCTCTCATCACCGGTGTCACCGGTCAAGACGGTTCCTACCTCGCTGAATTTCTCCTGGAGAAAGGCTACGAAGTTCACGGAATCAAACGTCGAGCCTCCTCCTTCAACACCGAGCGGATCGACCATATCTACGAACCCCCCAACCAGCCGAACGCCAAGTTCCGGCTCCACTACGGGGATTTGACCGACAGCTCCAATCTGACCCGGATTCTCAACGAGACCCAGCCCGACGAAGTCTACAATCTCGCGGCCCAATCCCACGTCGCCGTCTCCTTCGAATCCCCCGAGTACACCGCCGATGTCGACGCTTTGGGAACCCTCCGGCTCCTGGAAGCGATTCGCTTCCTCGGATTGGAGAAGAAGACCCGCTTCTACCAAGCTTCCACGTCGGAACTCTACGGCTTGGTCCAAGAAATCCCCCAAAAGGAGACCACCCCGTTTTATCCTCGGTCTCCGTACGCCGTCGCGAAGCTCTACGCCTACTGGATCACCGTCAACTACCGAGAATCGTACGG
>CAYMXM010000535.1:1211-3843 GCA_964394065.1 uncultured Pirellula sp.
CCCCCGCCGAGGCGAGACCTTCGTCACCCGCAAAATCACGCGAGGAATCGCCAACATCGCCAAAGGCCTTGAGGATTGCCTCTACCTCGGGAACATGGATTCCCTTCGCGACTGGGGGCATGCCAAGGACTACGTCCGGATGCAATGGATGATGCTCCAGCAAGACAAACCCGAGGACTACGTCATCGCAACCGGCCGGCAGATGAGCGTCCGGGAGTTCGTCCGCCTTTCCGCCAAGGAAGCAGGGATGGAAGTCGAATTCCACGGCTCCGAAGCAGCCGAATACGCAACGGTCAGCAAAATCACCGACCCCGCGAAGGCCTCTGAGGTCCAAGTGGGAGACACAATCGTCCGGGTCAACCCACGCTACTTCCGCCCCGCCGAGGTAGAAACCCTCCTAGGCGACCCGACCAAAGCCAAGGAAAAACTAGGCTGGACCCCCGAGATCACCGTGGAAGAAATGTGTGCCGAAATGGTCGCCTCCGACCTCGAGCACGCCCAAAAACACTCCCTCCTCCAAAAACACGGCCACTCCGTCAGCGTAGCGAAAGAGTAGCTGTGAGGAGTAAGGTGTAAGCGGTAAGCAATAAGGTATAAGCAATAAGGTATAAGCAATAAGGTATAAGCAATAAGGTTTAAGGTATAAGGTTTAAGGTATAAGCCAAACCCGTGGCATGGGCGTCCCGCCCATCACAACCCGAAGCGTAAGCGAGGGACAGCGTCGCGAGTGCACGTGGCCCTTGTCGGTCGAAAACCAAATACCCACTCCGCTCCCCTCGCCCCTTCTAGGGGAGAGGGGCTGGGGGTGAGGGGTAGAAGTGCCAGTAACAAAAACACCAAGCCCAACCTCTCCTCTTCCTTTAGCCTTAAGTCTTAAGCCTATCCTCTCATGGCTCTCCCCAAATACACCCCTCACTACTCGGTAGCCGACTACCAACAATGGGAAGGTGACTGGGAGCTTTGGAACGGCGTCGCCGTCGCGATGACTCCATCCCCATTCGGCCGTCATCAATGGGTTGCCGGCCAATGGATTGCCAAGCTAACGACCCAACTTGAGGCGATCGGTTGCCGAGATTGTTACGTCTTAGGAGAAACCGACTGGATCATCGCTTCCGATACCGTCGTTCGCCCCGATGTTTCCCTTATCTGCGGTAAGTTCCCGGAACGCCACATCGAACGCCCACCCGTACTGATCCTGGAAATCCTCTCCGAAAGTACGGCGGACAAAGATCGCACAGCGAAACACCAACTATACGAACGAGAAGGGGTTCAATACTACTTCCTAATCGATCCCAACACCGAATCGTCCAACACCCAGTCCATCGAACCCTACGAACTCCACGACGGCCACTACCGCCCCCTCCCAACCACCTCCCCCCTCCAACTCACCCTCCACCCCAACTGCCAAATAACCCTCCCCCCTCTTCTTCCTTAAGCCTTTAGTCTTAAGCCTTAAGCCTTCTTTTTTCCGTGTCTTCGGTGGTTTGACCTTACTCCTTACCGCTCAAAGCTCACCGCTTAATGCCCACCCTCGTTACCGGAACCGCCGGTTTCATCGGTAATGCAATCGCCCTCCGCCTCCTCGAATCAGGCGAATCGGTCGTAGGGATCGACAACCTCTCCCCCTACTACGACGTCTCCCTCAAAGAAGCCCGCCTTGAGAGAATCCGATCCTTTCCCCAATACCAACACATCCACGGAGACCTAGCAGACGGCGAGCGAATCGAGCGATTGTTCTCGGAGCATCAACCTAGCCGAGTCATCCACCTCGCAGCCCAACCAGGGGTTCGATACTCCTTAGAAAACCCGCACACTTACATCGACAGCAACATCGTCGGCTTTTTGAACATCCTCGAAGGTTGCCGCCACCACGGCGTGAAGCATCTCGTCTACGCCTCCTCCAGTTCCGTTTACGGAGCCAACACGAAGCAACCATTTTCCGAGCACCACGGAACGGCCCATCCGATGAGCCTCTACGCGGCGACGAAGAAAGGAAACGAGCTGATGGCCCACACCTACAGCTCCCTTTTCCAGCTCCCGACGACCGGCTTGCGAATTTTCACCGTTTACGGTCCTTGGGGGCGTCCTGACATGGCCCTCTTCAGTTTCACGAGCAAGATCCTAGCCGGCGAGCCGATCGACGTCTTCCATCACGGCCAGCACCGCCGCGACTTCACCTACATCGACGACATCGTCGAAGGTTTCGTCCGAGTCCTCGACCGTCCCCCCGAGCCAACTCCAAACTGGTCGAGCGACACCCCCGACCCCGCCACCAGCTACGCCCCGTATCGCATATACAATCTAGGAAATCACCAACCCGTTTTGCTGTCACGGTTTATCGAAGTCTTAGAGGAAGCCCTCGGCAAACCGGCGATCAAGAACTACCTCGAGATGCAACCCGGCGACGTCCCCGACACCTACGCCGACGTCACCGACCTCGCCACCCACATCTCCTACACCCCCAACACCCCCATAGAAACCGGCATCCAAAACTTCGTCACCTGGTACAAAAACTGGAAGCATTGAGCTGTGAGCGTTGAGCATTGAGGTTTAAGGCTTAAGCCGCCCCATCCACCAATCCGCTCCCCTCGCCCCTCTTAGGGGAGAGGGGCTGGGGGTGAGGGGTTGAAGT
>CAYMXM010000536.1:0-3830 GCA_964394065.1 uncultured Pirellula sp.
CAGTTTTTTTCTCTGCGCCCCTGCGACGCCCGCAACTGTGTGTTCATTGGAATGGAGAGGAACTCGGCCATTGTTTCTCGCACTCCTACCCCTCACCCCCGGCCCCTCTCCCCGAAGCGGGGCGAGGGGAGCAGAGATCTAAAGCGCGGTGCGTGCTAGTGCGCCAAAGCGGTGTCCGACGGGGACAAGCCCCGGTCGGACGGTAACAGCGGCTGCGGAATAAAAATGGCTGCACGAAAACCCATGTCAAAAAGTTGGTGTTGTGAGAAATTGGCATTGCGCAAGTTTTGTTCCGTCGATGTGGCATGGGCCTCTCCGCCCATGTTTGCTTGGTTTGGGTTAATAAGCATGTTCAGCGCTCTCCTGTTGGCTTCCGTCTGGGTGGGAGCTTGCCTCCCCCCAGGACCGAAGACTCCTAAAAGGAATAAAAACGGACATTCAAAAAACTATGTCAAAAACCTTTCCCCTGCGGAAAAATGCTCCGTAGCGTTCTCCTTTGGGGAGGGAGACTCTGGCAGAGGAGTGAAGAGGTTATGGTATATTCTTATCTGCCGATCGCTTAAACTTCTAAGCTCATGGCTTTTTTCCGTGTGTTCCGTGTCTTCCGTGGTTCCCCCCCCTCTTCACTCTCAACTCCTTTCCGAACATGCGCAGTCGATTCCCAAACTGGCTCCTCAGAGCTTTCGTCCTTGGCTGCATCCTTGGAGTTTCTTTCTGTGGCTCCCACTGCACAGGGGCTATGCACGAGGGGGATGAGGATGGCAATGCGCGTGAGCCTCTTCCGATTCCTCAAGAAAAACTCGACGAGTTGGTGCGCCAGCTCGATTCGAACAAAACCGAAGAACGGGAGAGCTCTGAGAAAACATTGCTCGAACTCGGACCGGTTCTCTTGGATCACCTCCCCCCGATCAGCGACCTGGATTCGGATGAATTCAAAATGCGCTACGAACGGATTCGGACGGAGCTCGATTTGCGCGACCCCGCTCGCGAAGAAACCCCTCTTCTTTTCTCCTTCGAAGGGGAAGCCGAAGCGAAAGCGATTTTTCAAAAGCTATCCGAAGCCACCGGCAACCGTTTCTCCTGGGAACGAGTTCCTGGACTCGATCGACCGATATCCACCAGCATCGATGGCAGGAGTTTCTGGGAAGCCTTCGATGCTCTCCTCGATCAACTCGACCTCTCGACGACGTATGACGATGGTGCTCCGATCCAATTCGTTCCGCGCCCTCCCCTCGCTCCCTTCCGCGTCGAGCATGCAACCTACGCTGGAGTCTTTCGCCTCGAGCCGATGTCCCTTTACAAAGCACAGAACCTTCGCCGCCCCGACGAAAACACTCTTTCGGTAGGAATCCTTCTCTCTTGGGAACCAAGACTCGCCCCCTCCCTCATCACCTTCCAAGGAGAGGGGATGGAGCTGGTCACCGACACCGGAGAGATTTTTCAACCCAAAGATCCCGACGCATTGACCTACATCCCAGTCGGAGGAGTCCACCTCGAAGCGGAGATCGATTTCCCCCTCCCCGAACGACTCGCTCGCAAGATCGACCGATGGAGCGGCAGTATCCAAGCGGTCTTTCCCGGTCGCATGGCAGCGGTCTCCTTCTCCAATCTCGACAAACCAGAACCGAAAACCGTCCGGAACGGGATGCTCAGCGTGACCCTGGAGAACGCTCGGAAAAACCGTGACCTTTACGAAATCATGGTCGGCGTTGCACTCCAAGGCGCCGAGGAAATCGAGAGTATCGAGCAAGCTTGGTCGGAGCATCAAGAGGTTTACATGGTCGATGCCAACGGAGAGCGGATCGAACATGTCGGCTGGTCGACGACGCGCATCCAACCGAACGATAACGGTATGACCTTTCTTTTCGAGTTGGAAGATGGCCTCGAGGGGTGTAAGTTTGTCTTTCGTGCCCCAGGCAGCCTGCATACGCAGGTCGTCAACTTCGAACTCAAAGACATTCCATTGCCATGATCGATCTCCCTTGGGATACCGAACTCGACTCCCCCGCGACCCTCGCCATCATTGGAGCTGGCCCGATCGGGATCGAAGCGGCTATCTATGCGAGATTTCTCGGGTACTTCGTTTCCATCTTCGATACCCGTCGCGTCGCCCACCGAATGCTTGATTGGAACGATCGCAAACTCACCATCCCCGTTTCCCAGTGCACCTCTTCTCTCGGTCACGCGGCGATCAAATCGCAGAATCCCGACTATGCGCTCCCCGATCCAACACTTATTTGGACGGGCAAAGAGTATGCAGAGAACTATCTACTCCCCCTCGCGAAGACCGATCTACTCTTCGACGACATTCATTTTTTAAGCCCTGTGTCGAGCATTTCTCGGATGCGAACCCATTTGGGGACCGATGTCGATCCGCAAGAGCGATGCGAGGATGAGTTCCGTCTCGTGGTCGATGGACGTCATCGAGGCACCTGGATCTCTCGCGCTGATATCGTTCTGGATTGCCGCGGTCTTCACGAAGAAACCGCCGGGATGGGACCAGGAGGAGGACTCGCCATTAGAGAGTTATCCGTTCGACCTGAACTCTATTCGTTCACGCCGGAACATCGGAAGTTTGAACCGAAGCACTTAACCGGGAGGCAAACCACCGTGGTCGGAACCTCCGATCGCGCCTGCTTGTTCGTGCAAGAGTATCTTCGATGGCATGCACCGGGAAATCAGTCGCGACTGATGTGGATCATCTCGGAAGATGAGCGGATGCAACATCCCCTTCAATCGGAACTTTTGAGGGCGATCGCCGCAGAGCCCTCGGGGGAACTCCAGTCCTACCCTTCGCTTGGTGTCGAGAAAGTTGCGAAGCTTGAGAGTGGCCGCTGGCAACTCTCCCTTTTGCTCGCAGATAATACCTTGGTCGATCTGGAATGTGACACCCTCGCTAGTTTCCCCGCCCCCCGCCCCGCTCCATCGCTCGGTGAAATCGATTGTAAACCATTCGATGCACCGAAGAGCGATTCCAATGAACCAGACGCGTGGTCCTTTGTGACATGTGAACCGGGCTACTACAGGTTGCATGGAGGGGAGTTGCATTGGGACGCGGAATTGTCGCAATGGAATGCTGGTGGAGGAATCGCGCACGGCTTGGAGCAAATCAAAAAGGTCTTTACGCTGATTGTAGACCGAGAGTCGCTCGACCTTTATCAAGTCATGGCGGATAACTTGGCAGCAGGGCGGGTTTGATGAAGATCTATACCAAGACAGGAGATGCAGGGATGACCGGTCTCTTTGGAGGACCACGCGTTCCTAAGAACAGTCCGAGAATCTGCGCTTATGGATCGATCGACGAGTTGAATGCCACGCTCGGTTTGGCGAGGGCCCATTCCTTACCTCCCGAATTGGATTCGTTTCTCGTCGCGATTCAGAGCGAACTCTTTTCGATCGGAGCGGAGCTTGCCACTCCCGATCCCGAGAAGCACGGACTCAAGTGGGAGTCAGGGGACAGCGTTGCCTCGATGGAAGGCTGGATCGATTCGCTCGAATCGGAACTCCCACCCCTTCGCAATTTCATTCTCCCCGGTGGAACGCTCCAAGGAGCCCAGTTGCACGTGGCCAGAACGGTCTGTCGCCGAGCGGAGCGGGAGATCGTCGGGCTTTCGATCGATAGAGAGCTATCCGACATCGGGCATATCGTCATCTACTTAAACCGCCTCAGCGACCTCTTGTTCGTCATGGCCCGCTACGCCAACAGCATCGCCAAGGCGGAGGAGATAGCTTGGAGGAAAAGTCCCTAAGCGCTTTGGTCGTTAGCCGACGCGCCAGCGAGGCCCGACAATCACAACCCGTGGCGTAAGCGAGGGACAGCGCTGGCAACC
>CAYMXM010000537.1:0-3827 GCA_964394065.1 uncultured Pirellula sp.
GCGAGGGACAGCGCTGGCAACCAGACATCCATCCAAGGTCTCACAGCACGCCCTTCGTGCCTCAGGGACGTGCCACCCAACGCCTGAGATATTCCCGACAAGGTCTACGTGCACTCGCGACGCTGTCCCTCGCTAACGCCAAGGGTTGTGATGGGGGGACGCTTCGCGTCCGCTCCCCACCCCCTCTTCCCGAAGCGGGGCGAGGGGAGCTGAGTTCTAAAGCGCATCGCGTACTAGGACGCCAAAGCGGCGTTCGACGGGGGCGAACCCCGGTCGGACGGAAGAGCATCTAAAAAGAGGCCTGACCCCTTTTCCGGCGGGCGAGACGCCCGGGCCACGCAAGCCCTACTTCTTGCCAGCTTGGCGTTGGTAAATCGCTTGGATCATCGTTTCGGTATCTTTGAACTTTTGCCCGGTTGCGAGGGCCGATTCGATCAAGCGGCGGGCGTCGGCTTCGTTGTGGCCGAGGACTAAGAGAGCTTCGTAGGTTTCATCCACCACTCCGGGCTTTTGCACTTCCGCATCCGGCATCTCACGCCGCACCAGCAATGCAAAGCGAGGCATCTTGCGACGGAGTGTTGCGATGATTTTCTCTGCGGTTGCTGCTCCGATTCCGGGCAAGGTCGAGAGCCCCTTGGCGTCCTGCTGCTCGATCATGATCGCCGTATCCTGAACGGTCCGAACCATCGCGCGGAGCGCTTTCTTTGCCCCCACCCCATCGACTGAGCAGAAGAGTTCGAAGAAATCCCGCTCGATCGTCGAAAGAAAGCCCACCAATTTGGGGGTCAAGCGAGAACCTTGCGCGGCGTTCCCGTCGATGTAATGCAGCGTGTGAAGGGAGATGTTTTTTCCGAGTTCCCCCTGCAGATGCCGACGGGTGTACTCGGGGATGGAAACTTCATATTCGAAGGGGGGGATGTGAAGGGTTGCGACGTCGTTGCTTAAGGCGACCAACTGGCCGGTTATCTTGGTGATCACTTCTGCTTCCTGCTCTTGGTGAGAATCGATGCCATCGGGCCTTGAGCATAGTAATGGCATAAGGCTATGGCGAGAGCATCTGCGACGTCTGGAGGATCTGGGGGCTCTTTCAATTGAAATTGCATCTGAATTGCTCGCTGCATCTGGTCTTTGGGAGCACGTCCGTTCCCGGTGAGAAGTTTCTTCACCTTCGTCGGTTCGTAGGAATGAACCGGGATCCCCTTCTGTGCTGCGGCCAATGTTAGGACTCCCCGAGCATGCCCCATGAGGATGGCGGTCCGAGGGCGTTCGTAATGGGAATAGAGTTGCTCGATCGCGACACCGTTGATCGGATAGGCCGCGATGACCTCCTCGATTCCTTTGTGCAGCTCGAGAAGACGCAAAGCAAGGGATTGATTTCGGGAGACGCGAATGACCCCCGCTTCTTCAAGCCGCGGACGTCCGTTTTGCGACGTGATAACCCCATAGCCAGTGATGGACAGCCCAGGATCTAAGCCAAGGTAGCAGATCGGCTGAGTGCTCTTTGATGGATTGGAAATGGGGGGAGTCATGATGGCAAAGGTTGGATGGCACGTCCCTGAGGAACGAAGGGCGTGATGTTTTGAGGCTTATTTCAACTGTTTCTGACGACACTCCACGCCCATCGCTTCGCTCTGAGCGTGCCACCCAGCGCGAGCCCTCCAGTAACGGTTTCGGTGAGGAATCAACGTTGCGATTTGTATCCGTCTTGGGTTCCAATTGCCCGCGTCTGGTTGGTTCCAGGGATTGGTTCTGGTTCTCAATCGCGTAGCGATGGCAGCACTTAGCCGTGGGCGTAAGCCCACGGACTCCGAACCAATGAGCTTCTCGAGGCTACGATCTGAAGCCAACTTTAACAGCCGTGCGCAGGCGGGTCGTAGGGTGTGTGAAGTGGTCGCTCCTTTAGCTACTCGCTACGCCCGGGCCACGTTTCATACCTACTTCAGCGCGGCGTTGAGCGGTTTGTCATCGCATTCGAAGTTTTGAATGCCGAGGAGCTTTGCGATCGTCGGGGCGATGGCGGTGTTTTCCATCGTTGGCAGTTCAATCCCTGATTTCACACCCGCCCCCCAGAGGACGCACAGGCCGTTCATCCTCGGATGGGTTGCGAGGAAACCGTGGCTACCTAATGCAGTTCCGGCCACCGTGTTCGGCTCGACGAAGGTATCTCGTTCTACCGAAGCCGATACGGAATATCCTTCTTTAGCGGCGATAACTCCATCGGGAGCTTGTTCGTATTCGCGAGGGAAAGGGAATCCAATCTCCGCATAGCGATCGGGGAAGATAATATCATCCACCCCCTCCTGTCCCTCGAAGGTCTCTCGGATTATTCCTTGCAGTTCTCGACCCTCCAAAGGGTTGGTGCAATAGATTAGCCCGATCCCTCCTTCCGGAACGACGTGAACTCGGGCCTCGGTGATTCGCTTCTCCTCCGATTTCAGAAGTCCCGCCTTGCGAAGCAATACGTTCGGCTTGATGGCGTTGGGAGTGGTGATGAATCCATGGTCGGAGACGACGATGAAGGTGGTCTTTTCGAAGATCCCCGCTTCCTTGGTCGCATCGATCAATTGGTTCAAGCAGAGATCCATGTAGGCGTTTGCCGTGTAGCCGGCCGGGGTTTGAGAGCCAAAGCTATGGTGCGTGGAATCGACGTTTAGTAGGTGGACGAGGGTCAAGTGGGGCTTTCGGTCTCGGAGGATATGGCATGCGGCTTGAGTCCAGGTCCAATCTCTTCCTGCTGGGCTAGGGACCGCGAAGGCATTCTTTCCATTCTTTTCCACAACGTGCCCCATTTCCTTCAGCTCTGCGATCAGTTTGGGGGTGGTGTAGGTAAGGGCATCTGGAACGTCGGGGAAACCATCGTCGAAGGAAGCGGAACGCCGGGTGCAGGGCCAATTGATCTCTGCCGTCCGAAGCCCCAACTCATGGGCGACATCGACGATCGAACGGACACGTACCAACTCCGCATGATCCCGAGCCCCGTCGATACGGACCGGAACGCCAGGGCCGCTTCGAACCAGGACGCCGTTGGCAAGAACCCCATGCTTCTCCGGGCGAACACCGGTGATGAGAGTCGTATGATTTGGCCAAGTGACCGAGGGGTTCGAAACTTTCATCCCACCGGAAACGATCGCCCCCTCCTTCGCCATCTTCCGAACCGTGGGAAGAGAGGCGTTCGGGTCATCGTAGAGGTAAGCCGCGAGACCGTCCAAGGAAACGAGCACGACATGGTGGTCGGCAGCGCAAGAACACGTGTGGGTGGCGGTTTGGGCTGCGACAAAGCCGCAGAAGAAGATCAAGGCGAGAGTGAATCGATGCATGGGTAGGTTGTCGGTCGAGGAAAATTGTGCCGCAGTAGTTGCATGGTTGCAAAACGGATCGGCGGAGGAAAGAACTTTGAAATCAACAGATTATAAGTATAGCCACAAAGGGTTGGGCTGGCGCATCGGTGGTAAGAGGTGGAAGTCAAGGGTGGCACGCTCAGAGCGAAGCGATGGGCGTGGAGAAGTACTAGAGTATAGGGAATAAGCTCCTCTACATCACGCCCCTCGACACTGGCAAGAGGATAAAACGCAGGGACGCGGAGGCGCAGGGACGCAGAGAAGAAAATTTCCACGCCTTTGCGTTGAAGACGTAGGGTGTGTGAAGTGGTCGGAACACAAGTGGCGAGTTCCCCCCCAAAGGCCCGCTGCCACCCTATCTCTATCAACTTTGCGAGCCCTTCGACCGCGCAACACACCGGATGCGCAACAGAAACGGTTTGTTACGTGGTCGCCTTAGGAACTGTCCCGAAATAACTTCCGTGTTTTTAGTCTTGGCACGCGTCGCGC
>CAYMXM010000538.1:0-3826 GCA_964394065.1 uncultured Pirellula sp.
GCCCCGGTCGGACGATAACGGCGGCTGCGGAATAAAAATGGCTGCACGAAAACCCGTGTCAACACCAACCTTTTGACAGCCCAGGACAAGCCCCATCCAGACAAGAACCATTTCCCTGTTGAAAAAAGCTTCACGGCGTTCCCCTACGGGGAAGGCGATCTAATGAGATCGGCGAGGGAAATCGTTCTTCTAAGCCAAACTCAGCGAAGGGTCTGCGCCGATGGTTCCGATGAGTTCATCGACGTAGGCAGCGTTTTGGCAGCGGGTTAGCATGTGTTTTGCATGCTCCAACTTTGCCTTGAGATTCAATCGCTCGATCACAGATCGATAGTTCGATCGACTGCAATATTCCTCCAAGTAATCGACATGGCGCTGCCAAAGGTGGCAGTCTACTTGCTGCTTGGCGATGAGGCGTTGTCGATACCAGTCGCTCTTGAGCATCGCGTCGCGGCAGAACAAATTGCGGACTTCGGTAGAATCGATTTTGTGCCCGTTCCAATTCCCATCCACCATGATTTTGAGAACCGCTTGAAGGGGTGGACAAGCGATCTCATAGCTTCCATCTTGCATGTAGACCTCAGCAACCTTCTTCTGAGATTCTGCGATGAAGAGAATGCCGTCGACATAGGCTGCGAAGTCTTGTTTCTCCGGGCACAAGATCATCTCTTCAAAGACTTTGCGAGGATTGTCGAAAACTCGCCCAAAGTAGCTTCGAACAAATTTGCCGGTGATGCGATATCCGAGACGGCTCGCTGGGATATGCACCCCTTCATGTTCGAAATCCTTGACCTTCTCAAGCATCCCATCCCGGATCATGGCTTCGGGATCTCGTTCCTCGGGGCGCAAGCGACACCAGAGTTCGGGGACGAACATGCTGATATCGTGCCCGACTTCGATATCGGTCCCGATATGCCCTGCTGCGGTGCTGAACCCACCCAGTCCGGTCAGAATCATCCCGACGATTGTGGCATTGAGGTCGTAGCACATGTTGAGCGCATTGAAGGGACCTTTGGTAAGCGCCCCTTCACTTCCGGCGCCGGTCGTCGAAGGGGACTTGCCTGTGAAAGAACAAACATAGTCCATCAACAACTCAGGGAGCTCTTGGTAATGGATCGGGTTGTATACCGACAAGGGGCGAATCTTGGCTTCGATATCGGGTGGATTGTTGCGGCGTCCCGAGAGGATCGCGTTGACAGGAATCGGTACCGTTTGATGGTTGGGGGTTGCGCGGAATAGCTGGATTCCTCGGAACGCGACGTACCGTTCAAAACCGTTGCTCAAGTCGGGACGGTCTTGCAGATAGCGGGGATTCTTTGATGGCTTGCCATCCACCAATCGAGGATGGGCAGAGGAAACGACATACTCTGCATCCTCGTCCTTGAGGAACTCCTGGAGACGGTTCTGCATCGGTGCAGTGTATTGTTCAAAGTCGGCAATGTTGGCGACCTCTTCAGCGACGAACTCCTTCGTCAGAGGTTCGAAGTTGCTAAAGAAGGTTCCGATGTCGGCGATGTCCTTCTCCGTTTGTTTGTCGAGCCCTCGGTGGATCGCATCGTCGGGACGTTGGAACAATCGGTATTCACAGTTCGCAACAAACTTGAAGCTCGCATCGACCTTCTCGGCATCGGTGGGACTCAAGCCATGCAGGTAGCGATGGGGAACGACGACGCTAGCGGTGATGTCGTCCTCAAGCTGCACCTTGCGGGCTGCAGCGAAGTCCTGGCGAAGCTTGTACATGCGCCAGCGGCCTTGCTTATCGAGCCCGATTCTCAAGTACATGCCGACGAGCTTGCGATTACCGTATTTCAGTTCGTGTCCATTGTCGCCGTTGACGACGTCCACACTGAAATGCCCTCGCCATTTCCCTTCCCATTCGGGCTTCATGAATCGCTTGATGATGAACGCCATCGCATAGATATGGGATGGGATGCTCTTCAACCAAGCGTTGTACTCCTCTGTGAACTCGTTGGAGGGGGTGAGGAGCTTAATAACGCTCCCGAGGGAACGGTTGGGGTCGAGCAAGCGTCGGCTCGGGCGTTGAGAATAGTCGGGCTTTTCGGAGGAATCAGGACGCCATCGATCGGCGTAATCGCGTTCGAAGATCTTGTCGAGCTGATCGAAATCGGACTCGATGTCGGAAACAAAAATCGGCCCCCCTAGCATGTAGTCCCGAAGGGATTTGCTGATCTCGCTCTTTCCGCCTCCGCTCACCGTGCAAGGTTTGTGGCAAACGGTTCCTTCCCCCCAGATTCCGATCAATCGCCACGAAGGAGCGCAGGGGTGCTTCTCCATGATCACCTTGTAACCGCTTGGAGCCATATAGACCTTCCCCGGAGCGAGGGGGATGCTGAACTCCTTATCCCCTTTCTTCCATTGAACGGTGCGACAAGCAAGGCTGGCGTTTGCATTCTCGGGTACGTAGATCAAATTCGGATGGACCTTGTCGACTCCATATCCATCGGGATGGAACTCGATGAAATCCCCGTAGTCAGCTTGCAGATCGGCCATGGTCCGCCCGTTGTAACGACGGGAGTCCCATTGAAACTCTTCCCCCATGTGATGGGCGACGAATGCGATCGTTCCACCGGCATGCTCCTCCTCCGTGTTTCCTAACAGGTTCGAGGCATAGCTGATTTGAGTCTTCACCTCTTTTTTGCAGTAGCCGTAATAGTTGTCTGCAATGAGAGTGACGATGACCCCCGCTTCGGTTCGGCAGGTTACCTTGAACGCCACGCCGTCGTTGTACTTCTCGCTAGGATCTTTCCAGCACATCCGGTCTTGCCGCTGGCGTTCGGTCGCGTGGTCGTAGTGAGGAAGCCCCAATTCCTTCTTCGTGAGATTCGTCAAATGGGTGGCGAGGATCACACACCCTGTATGCCCAGTCCAGTGGACCGAATCCAAAGCCGCATCGTTTTCAGGAACGAGCGGATCTCCCGCGTTTCCGAAGATCGATTCGACAAAGTCCAGATTGCTAACCAATCCACCAGGTGCGAAGAAGCGAATTTCCATCGTCTTCTTTTCGCAGTAGCCTGGGACGGGTGGGCAAACGAGAGGGCGAACGAGCAGCGACACAAAAGTCCTGGCGGGCTGTGCCGTTCCCTGCGTAAAAGGAAGCTCCATGATCCCATCGGGTGGCTGGAGAGCCTTCTCGAAAAGTCGAGCGAAGACATCTTTGGGGACAACTCGCTTATCCCCGGCGATAGGGAGCCCCCCGTCGGTGACATGGAAGGTTCCTTGCGTGGTTCGTCGGTCGGCTCGGGGATTGTTGACGATTCCGTTTTCGACCCGGACCGAGGTCAACATTTCGTTTTCAAACCGATTCCCCCCGTCGGGCAAGCTCAACTGCCGGGCCAATCCGTGGTGATCGAGGACCAGCGTTTGGGTGGGCAAGGTAAGCGGTGTCGGGAGGTTGAGGTCGGCGAAATGCTCTGCCAAGAAGGCTTCGATACGTTGATCGATCGGAGCTTTCAGCTGGGTGAGGAGGCGGTTTTTTTCCTCGAGATTCGCGAGGAGCCCTTCGGGCAGCTCCACCTTCATCTTCGCATCATCGTCCAAGACTAAGTCGGTGGCCGCCATCTGCATGTAGATGTATTGGCGGAGTTGTTCAGCCGCTTTGGGGCAACGATCAGCAAGCTTGGACCAGGATAGCATGCGGTCAGGGGCGTCAATCAACCATCCATCATCCACGGCCTGCGTTCGTTTATCATTCAAAGTCATTGTCTACCTGCGAAGATTGCGGAATCGAGCGACGTAAGGGCTGAGAGAGGAACCCGTCGACAAAGGGCCAGTAAGAGCTTACCCGATTCTCGTTACGCTTAGTAGGGTG
>CAYMXM010000539.1:0-3826 GCA_964394065.1 uncultured Pirellula sp.
CGCTGCCCCCTCATCCCCAGCCCTTCTCCCCCAAAGGGGGCGAAGGGAGCCGAAAAACTTGAAGGTTCCCTACAACTACTTCACATCGTCCATCTCCCCGACAACTTCACATCCCCCCCAACCCTTTCACACGAGTAAAAAATGGCGTCTGGTTTCTTAATGCTTCTGGATGATATTGCAACGGTCCTAGACGACGTTGCCGCTCTTACCAAAGTTGCTGTCAAGAAAACATCTGGAGTTCTTGGGGATGATTTAGCCTTGAACGCTGAGCAAGTCTCCGGGGTCGATGCGAATCGCGAACTCCCCGTCGTTTGGGCGGTCGCGAAAGGATCGGCGATCAACAAGGTGATCCTTGTGATCGGAGCATTGCTCCTGACCATGTTTCTCCCCTTCCTCATCTCCCCACTCCTGATCCTAGGAGGACTGTTCCTTTGCTACGAAGGAGTGGAAAAGGTTCTTCATAAGTTCCTTCACTCTCCGAAGGAGATCGAAGAACATCGCCATTCTCACCTAGAAGCGATTGCAACCCCCGAAGTGGATATCGTACAAGCGGAGAAGGCCAAGATCGCCGGCGCGGTTCGAACCGATTTTATTCTTTCGGCAGAGATCATCGTTATCTCTTTGGATGTCGTCGCCAATTCCTCCATGACGACCAAATTGTTGGTCCTTTCCCTGATCGCCGTAGTTATGACCGTTGGCGTTTATGGGTTGGTTGCTGCGATCGTCAAACTCGATGACCTCGGACTTTACTTGATGAAGACCTCGAATCCAATGAGCCGTTCGATTGGTCGAGGAATCATCTGGGCCTCTCCCTATTTCATGAAGGGGCTTTCCATCGCCGGTACCATTGCGATGTTCCTCGTCGGCGGAGGGATCCTGGTTCACAAGATCGGCTGGATTCATGAAATCACCGATAGCATCAAGCACTTAGTAGAGCCGTTCGGTGTTTGGATCAGCACGCCCACCATGATGGCCTCAGAGGGAGGGGTGGGAATCATCGCCGGGGGAATTGCAGTCGCGGTCGCGGAGGGGGTGAAACGGATCTTCTTCTCCCATCGCGGGAATGCAAAGCATGGTTGAACCCGACGAACAAGTTTCGTCACCTGGTGATTACCCAGTGGCCCGGGCGTCTCGCCCGGAATTGCATGGGCTCCTCCGGGAAATCAAAGGGGTCAGGCCTCTTTGGTTGCACCAAAGAGGCCTGACCCCTTTGTTCTGGGCCCTCGTTCTTTTCCTCCTCCTTGCGTTCGCGACTATTTTGTATCCCTGCATTCCAGCGGGAGGAGCTTCGGGGGAATGGATCTATCTTTCTCGGTTCGACCTAGCTTGGACGATCCTCAGTAGCCCTGAGATTCTCGTACAGCAATGGTCCGTCGACTCCGATTCCGGTTGGTCGCTTGAGAGGCTCCGCATCCTCGGTTTGGTTGTCTCAAGCGCTCTAATCTGCTGGTCACTCGGGGCGGTATCCATTCGTCACCAACGTGGCCCGGGCGTCCCGCCCGGAGGAGCCTCTGCAACTCCGGGCGAGACGGCCGGGCCACGTAGCGAGCCCCTCTTTTTCCTGTCGAGTAAATCGCTAACCGGCATTTCGTTTCGCATCTTGGTCGGTTACTTCACACTCAGCGCCACAACTCTGATTGTCCGCTACTTCACAGGACCTCCATCGATCACCACAAGTCTTTTGTCCCTGGCGGGGGCGCTATTGTGCGCACGGATGATGGGAACAGGCTCTTCCCCGTGGCTCGGGCGTCTCGTCCGAGATCGCATTGCATCCTCCTCGGGGGAGACGCCCGAGCCACGATTAAGCTCCTCTCAAGAGAACCATAACCTTCTTTCGGCATCATGGCGAAGACGCATTCTAGGACTGATGATCGTTGCGACGAGTCTACTTTTCGCCGACTATCTCCTAGGAAGTATGCTCCCTAGCGTGGACGTGGAATTGAAACGTTTTCATTGGAACCCTTTGCTCCCTACCAATGCTGAAAAGGAGGAAAAGCTTCGACAGATCGGTCTGATGCCAGACGCTCCAGTACCATCTCTAACCTGGCTCGATCCCATTGCACCGTTCTGGTATGGATTCATCGATCCCAGTAGATCGACTCACCTATTTCCTAGGTATGTTCCCTTGTTGGCGGGAAAAACAATGCAAGTGGTTCTCCTCTGGGGAGGGTTTTTACTGGTCTCTGGCTGGGTACGAAGTCTCGATGGGTTACTCCCCGCAGTCACGGTCTTATTTCTCTTAGGTGCATCTCCTTGTTTTTTAGAACTAAGTCGCTTTGCCAGACCCGAGTGTTTGGTTGCGGCAGCGCTTGCACTAGTCGTCTCCCTCTTCATCGGCTTACCGATGAGTCGCTGGTATCAGCGATGGGTTTTGATGATCGCAAGCGTTCCAATCCTCCTGTGGATGATTGCGTGCTGGAACGCCACTTCCGAACCGAACTATGACCGTCTAGACGCGGTTGTTCGCTATTTGGGATTTTCCCTCCTCCATTCCCCCGTTTGGATCGCAGCGCTGTTGGTAGGGCTGATCGAGTGGCCCGGGCGTCTCGCCCGGAGTAAAGGGGTCAGGTCTCTTTTCCGGAAAAGAGACCTGACCCCTTTATGCACCCACAAACAAAGAGGCCTGACCCCTTTGGTTAGCGCGACCCCTTTGGTTAGCGCTCTCGCGTTCATCGTCGGAGGAATCCTCCTGCATCGTGTAGACCGGAGTTGGGTTCCTACCCTCCTGTTGCAGGGGGGGATGGTAGGGTTGGGGGCGAAGATTGTATTTCAATCGCGATGTGGTCTCTTCTGGTTTCCCGTCTGGTGCGGAGTGATCCTTGTGTCCTTAGCTACCAGCCTCGGTTGGCCTGGTATTGATCATCGGCTTTTTGGAAAGGCGGAAAGGTTAATAACCCAACAGTCGACGATTGCTCGCGACTTCCCTTTTCAAGGAGAGAAGGAAGTATTGTTCTCGGGAGAGATGCAGCGATTGTTGCTAGAGGGGGAAATTTCTTCCGACTCCGTAGTTTTGCTTCTGGGGCATTGGGATAGACTCGACATCCCGTTGGAAGCCTATGCAGTATCCCAATTAAAAACAATTCCTGAGGAGCTGGAGATTGAAGCGATTCAGAGTGCGGGGATTACCCACATCGCGTTGGTTACCTCTAGCGACGAGGACCTCGTGTTATCCGATCTCGTGAGAATTCGTAAAACTCTTTTCGATTGGGAAAAAGAGGCCAAGACGCTCCGAGTCCCCGTCTCTCGGGAGAGTAAAGATATGCTTTTGTTTGAAATCAAAGGGGGGATGTAACCTTCCCCGGAGGGAGGCCCGAAAATCCCAACCCGTGGCGTAAGCGAGGGATAGCACTGGCAACCTGACATCCATCCCAGGTTTCACAGCACGCCCTTCGTGCCTCAGGGGCGTGTCACCCGGCGAGCGAGATATTCCCGGCTAGGGGCCACGTGCACTCGCGACGCTATCCCTCGCTGACGCCACGGGTTGGGATGGGGGGACGCTTCGCGTCCTTCTACTTAACACCGATGTTCGCGCCAAGGCTTATCCTGGGCTGTCAAAAAGTTGGTATTGACACGGGTTCTCGGACGATCGTTTTTATTCCGCAGTAGGTTCTTTCGTCCGACCGGGGCTCGCCCCCGTCGGACGCCGCTTTGGCGCCCTAAAACGCGCCTCGCTTTTAGATCTCCGCTCCCCTCGCCCCTTTTAGGGGAGAGGGGCCGGGGGTGAGGGGGTTGAAGTGCGAGAAACAATGGCCGTTCCCAGGCTATTGAACCGATCCAGGCTTCCACCGAATCAATTCGGTGGGGAGCGGAAGAGGCTTTCTGATTG
>CAYMXM010000540.1:0-3810 GCA_964394065.1 uncultured Pirellula sp.
GGTGGAATTGTCGAGTTTGAAAATGGTCACCTTTTTGGTAGCCCCGGTAGGGGCGGAACAAAACAAACGCAGGTTTGTTTTGCCCCTACCGGGGCTCTAAAACCACTTCCTCCCTTCTATACGTGGGGCCAGCCCCACGCCTAAGTTCGAGACGCCCCTACCCGGGGCTACCCAACCTTGACCTACGGTCAAGGCTAAGGGCGAAGCCCCCTTCTTCCTCAAGTCTCAAGCCTCACCCCTCAAGCCTGATTAGAGATTCGTTCGATTCGTGGTTCTTCCCCCCTCAGATTGCCGTGTTTACCTCATTCACCCGGCCGATCTCTCTTTACGTGAGTCCCCCAATTCCTCTATGATTTCCAAGTCACGCAGGGTGTAGGGGCGCAGGATGCGGTTTCTCCCGCTGCGAACGTATTCATGAATCCCTTTTTTGAGATCCGCGGCTCTGTCGATCGACGGATGTACAAGGCCCCAGCATGATCCAAACACTAATAATTCTGACAACCTTGTTCCTTCCGCAGGACGTCCCTGTCATGCCCCCACTCAGTATGCCAGGCTCGGTTGGCCAGCCCCCTCCGGTGACCAGCAGTCCAAACATCGCCCAAATCGAGCAGAAATTGGTTGCCGGGACTCAGTACGATCCTGTTGAGAAAAGCTACAACTTCATCATTCAGGCCCCGGTTGAGGCTCTACCTGTCTTTCAGACTGGTCCCTTGGGGCAGAGTATGAAAGTTCCCATTCCCGCCGACAAACGCCCCTATATCGACAACGTGATCGTCCGATTCGGAACGGGCTCTGTCCCCAACGATCCGATTCCACAGCACAAACTGGCCGAGGTCAACCGTCGCAACAACCCGATGGTAACAACGGTCGAGAACCCAGGGCGGCTCTCGAATATCGATCAGACCGTACCGGTTCGCGATCCCGTCCCTCTCGCAGGACCAGCTACGAGTTCGAATAACATTCTTCCTCCAGGCTCTTCCGCGGAGGGGAATCGAACTCCGGCTGGAACCGATGCTTTAATGGGGACGATGGGAGGAACTGCGGGAAGAGGACCTCAGGGTAACTCTCCCCAAGGATCCACCACCGATGGATTCAATCCAGCAGGTCCTCGCCCCTTGGGGCTTCAATCCCCTCCCCCGAATCCCCTGACTTCACCTCCGACGACAACCCAACCATCTCCCCCGGATTCTCGGCTTGCGGCCAATCCGAATCCCCCCTTGCCAAACACACAACAACAGAACCCAATAACTGGGATGGGTAGCGCTGCTCCTCCTTACGCCTCCGCTCCATCCTCCAACCTAGGAGGCGGAACTCCCTACCCTTCGTCAATCCCTCCTTACAATCCTCAAACCGGGGCTACGAATCCGAACCTACAGCCTAACCCTAATTATGGTATGGGTGGAACAGGAGCGACGAACGATGGGATGAGCAGCTACGGTGGTACAAACCCTTACCCGTCCCAAACTGGAGTGCCCATCAGTCGAGAGGGGCATTCCCCCTATGCAACTCAACCGCCTGGCGACTTTAGCAACCCAAACAACCCAGGGACCATCTATAACCAACCACCTCCATATGGGACCGGCTACAACCCAGGCAGCAGTGCCAACTCGGGTTACAACGCGGGCTATTCTCCCAACGGTAACTTCGGTGATAGAAGAAGGGACGAACAGACAAACGGGAATCGCTTTGCCCAGAACACAAATCCCCCTCCCGGTAACGACAACGAGTATCAAGGACCTAGCACGAACGGGATCGGTGCAGGTGCAAGAGGAACGAACGACCCGAGCGATAACCTTGCGGCAAATGCTCTCGGTGGCTCCAACAAAACTCCGCTTCCAGAAACCGAGACCACGCCCGAACCGGCTCAGTTCGATCGTCTGCTTCCACTGATTACCCTCCTCCTTTTAGTGATCAATGTCTATCAGTTCTTCTGGATGGCCCATGTCCGTACTCGTTACAAAGAGATGGTGATCAGCAAAAGGAACGCGCAAATAACCCTTGCCAACTCGTAACGGACCGCGGGAATGAAACTCAAATCGTTGCTATGGACGATGGGATTGCGCCCGTCGGTTCGACGGTATGGTACGGAACGAATCTCCTTTCCACTCGAGCAGGATGGAGTGATCGAGTTCGAGAAGTGGCTTCATCCGAAGGACCATTTCGAACCTTTCGCGCAAGACTACATCGATCAACTGCGCCAGTACATTCGACCGGGTGATGCGGTCGTCGACATCGGGGCCCATTGCGGCGATTTCACCGTTCCTTTAGCGCTCGCAGCCGGCGTAGAAGGAATCACGTTCGCTTGGGAACCGAACCCCTACGTCTTCGAAGCCCTCGAAAAGAACGCATGTTTGAATTCGAGCAAAACCCGAATCATCCCGGTTTGCGCAGCGGTCGCTCCGGAAGATTCCCAACTGCTCTTCCACTATTCCGATCCAGGATTCAGCAACGGTGGGAACTTCTCGGGGATCAGTCGCTGGACCCACGGACACCCGTTCGAACTGAAGGTCCAGGCGTTGCGGTTCGAGTCCTGGTTAGACCGTGAATATCCGCAATGGAGCGACAAGATTCGCTTCATCAAAGTAGATACCGAAGGATTCGACCTTGAGGTCCTTCGCTCCATGGAGGATACGCTCGTTCGCCAGAAACCCTTCTTGCATGTCGAGTTCTATCGCCATCTGAGTTTGGAGCGTCGACAAACCCTTTGGGGATATCTCAATCGGCTCGGCTACGATCTCTTCACCACCGAGGGTGCCTATGGAGTGGAGCCCAAGGATCGAATTGCCGAAAACGATGTCGCTCGCTGGGATCACTTCGATACGATCGGAATTCCACGATGAGTCGATCTCGTCCTCGGTTGAAGTTCTGCGGCTTCACACGTGTCGATGATCTCAAGGTTGCACTGGAGTGTGGCGTCGATGCAGTCGGCTTCAACTTCTTTCCCAAGAGCCCTCGCTATGTCAACATCTCCCAAGCGGGAAGGCTTGCGGAAATCGCCGGGGAGCACGCGCTGCGCGTTGGAATCTTTGTCGACGAGCCTATCGATTCGGTCGTGAAGATCGTGCGCGAGGTGCCTCTCGATGTGATCCAACTTCACGGTGATGAGGGGATCGACTATCTGAGAAGCGTCCGTTCCGTCGACACCCTGCGAGAGATTCCGGTATGGCGCGCTATGGCCTGGCGTGGGGAGGCTTTCCCTGAAGATGAGGCGGGTTGTCGAAGCTGGGTTCAAGAGAATGGAGCATCGACGATCCTCATCGATGCCCACGATCCGGTTCAACGTGGTGGAACTGGGAAGCAAGCTCGCTGGGATCTCCTTTCCCCTCGCCCTGAAGCGTTTGGTGCAAGCCATTTCTTGTTGGCAGGTGGTATCCGAGTGGACAACGTCGCGGAAGCGATTCAGATCGCCCGCCCCGACGGAATCGACGTTGCCTCCGGAATCGAGTCCTCCCCCGGAAAGAAAGATGCCAACAAAATGCGAGCGATCGCCGCAGTGTTAGCGAGCAATGTAGAACGGAATTCATTCCGTTAAAGAACGTATCCATTCAAGGCCGCCATCAGCGCAGTGAGCCGGTCCCTACCTCATGGCAACCCTTTATTCCATTAAGGAACTGTCCCGAAATAGCTTCCGTGTTTTTAGTCTTGGTACGCGCCGCGTTTTATATCTCTGCTCCCCTCGCCCCGCTTCGGGGAGAGGGGCCGGGGGTGGCCTGACGCATCGGCGCGAATATAAAGCGTTTTGGCTGTTTGGACGACGCGTAAGCGAGGCCCAAAAATCACAACCCGTGGCGTAAGCGAGGGACAGCGCTG
>CAYMXM010000541.1:0-1723 GCA_964394065.1 uncultured Pirellula sp.
CCAGCACCTCTCCCCTAAAAAAGGGGCTAGGGGTGAGGGGTTGGAGCGCTAGGAACAATAGCTAGGTTCGTGGGTTGACTAGCGAAGTTCTTTCAGTTGGAAAAATCGCGTTTCCATGCAACGCATCCCAACGGGGCGATTGTCGAACTTACCTGCCAACACATCGACCTTGATCAGAAAATCCTGATCGGATGCTTTCTCAAGAATGCTACTGGTGGGGATTTGATAGCCAAGTTTTCGAACACTCAACTGGTGAATCTGTCGTTGGCTTCTCGTGATCTCGTTTCCCGAAGGAATTGCTGTAACGACTACCACCACCTCGTTATTCTCACCTAGCCGAGAGCATTCCAGGGAAATGTCTAGGCCAGAAAGCTTGTCGCAAACGATCGATTCGCTTGGAAACAGAGGACTGTCGTTAGGTGGTGGATTTGCACTCGACTCAGAAAAACACCCTGCACAGCAGCAGAAGAGAAGAGCATTTAGAAAGAAACCCTTCGGCATTTTGGAATCCTCATAGCACAACTTCTAAATCCGTCCAAGGTTTCACAGCACGCCCTTCGTTCCTCAGGGACGTGCCTCCCGACGCCTGAGATATTCCCGACAAGGGCTATGTGCACTCGCGACGCTGTCCCTCGCTTACGCCACGGGTTGTGATGGGGGGAAGCTTCGCGTCCCCCCCTTAACACCGATGCATCAGGCCAGCCTTGACCTACGGTCAACTACTTCGTCGCAACCCGTACTGGTCGCGCTTTGGCGTTTTGTTCCCGTTCGTAGAGCCAGAGGAGGAGGGGGGTTGCGATGTAGATCGAGCTGTAGGTACCGACCACGATCCCGATGAACAAGCAATACGCAAAACCGTGGATCCCTTCCCCACCGAAGATGTACATCAACAAGATCGCGAGGATCGTCGTCGAAGAGGTCAACAATGTTCGGCTCAAGGTCTGTGTCACGCTCTGATTGACCATGTCCTTGGTCAAGCGAGGACTCTTACCCTTCACTTCACGAATCCGGTCGAACACCACGACCTTGTCGTTAAGCGAATAACCGATGACAGTCAAGAAGGCGGCGACGATCGTCAACGAAATCTTGAAGTCCTCAATGAGCAAGAAACCGAGCGGCTTGAACAACCAGTGGCTGATCGCCACGAAGCACAAGGTGATCAACACGTCGTGCACGAGGGCGAGGATCGTTGCAAGACCGAACGCTAGCCGCTGGAATCGGAACCAAATGTAAGCGGCGATGAAGATCATGCTCAAGAAGAGTCCCGCCCAAGCGCGCTGCTGCATCTCGCGTGCGACACTCCCCTCGATCTTGCTGATCGATTGCCAAACAGGTTGCGAACGGACTTGCTCTTTGAGCTTCTCTCCAATCGCGGCTGTCTTCGCGCTATCCAGCGGGAGGGTAACGCTCCAATCGCTGACCGGCAACGAGGATTCCGGAGTCCAATTCTCGGTATCCTTGGCGAAGAGCTCGATCTGAGGTTCGACCAATGTCGTCCCGGAGGCTTGCGCTGCCGCGATCAACGCGGCTCGAAGCTGCTGCGCGTTCATCTTCGCCGAACCACCTTCGACACTCGTGTGGAACTTCAAATCGAAGCTCGATCGAGCCGACGCAGGGGAAGTCGCTTCCGCAGAAGCCCCCTCCGTTGCTGCTGGAGCAGGAGCCACTGGAGCAGGAGTCTCAGGAGCAGGAGTCTCAGGAGCAGGAGTCTCAGGAGCAGGAG
>CAYMXM010000541.1:1823-3810 GCA_964394065.1 uncultured Pirellula sp.
GAGTCTCAGGAGCAGGAGTCTCAGGAGCAGGAGTCTCAGGAGCAGGAGTCTCAGGTGCAGGGGCAGGAGTTTCCGCGGGTGCCGCACTTGCTGGAGTCGCCGTTTCATCTTGAAATGCTATAAGCCTTACGCCAGTTGACCGCCTCAATGACGACTGAGCGCCCGAGGCTTGAATATCGACGTCATACGTAACCAGGCGCGCTGCCGCACCATCTGGAAACGCTTCCAAGAGTCGCTTCGAAACCTCTTCTTGGTCCTTGAGAGAAACGTCCAATTTGTAGACCGAGTTCTTCGCGGCCCCGTCGACTTCGACGTTGATCAACGTCAACTGAATCGGCAGGCCGTCTTTGTCGAGTGCGAAGGTCTTTCCGACCGTCTCCCGAACCTCGTCGGCAGGAACTCCCTTGTCGAGGGTGAAGACGATCGACGTTCCTCCGTTGAAGTCGATATCCAAGAGCTGCGTTCCTCGGAGGGCGGTCGCGACGAGTCCGATGACGATCAGGGCACCAGAAACGGCATAGGCGAGATAGCGTTGCTTCATGAAGTCGATGTTGCCAGGGCCGAAGATCGAACGTCGAGCGCTGTTGACGTAGTCGGCCATCCCCAACCATAAGAATCGGTTCCGTTCGCAGACTTCGAAGATCGTGTGGGCGAAGTAAACCGCCGTGAACAAGCTGATGACCAAACCGATGATCAACGTCACCGCAAACCCCTTGATCTGCTCCGTTCCAACCCAATAGAGGACCAAAGCGGTGATAAGAGTTGTCAAGTTGGAGTCGAAAATCGTTGTCCAAGCCCGATCGAATCCGTTGCGAATCGCAAGTCGTGGAGTCGCTTTCTTTTCCCGTTCTTCTCGTATCCGTTCGAAGACGAGAACGTTTGCGTCGACGCTCATACCGACCGAGAGGACGAGCCCCGCGATACCGGAAAGGGTCAGAGGCTGCCGAATAAGAATCATAACCGCGACTACCATCGCCAAGTTGAGGAGGAGCGCGACCGTCGCGATCATGCCACTAAAGCGGTAGTAGAGAACAACCAAAGCAATCGTCACCACGAGGGAGAGAATACTGGAGTAGGCCCCCTTCGCGATCGCAACTTGCCCCATGCTCGCCCCGATCACGTTCTTGCTCACCGGTTGTCGAGAAAGAACTCCTGGGAGGGCCCCGGCGTTGAGGATGTCGACCAATCGTTGCACGTCTCTCTCGGTGAAGCTTCCTTGGATGACCCCGCTGTCGCTGATCGTCGCGTTCAAGTTGGGAGCCGACAGGACATTGCCGTCGAGAAGAATCGCCATGCGGCGTTTGAAGTCTCCGTTGGGATCCGGAAGATTGGCGCCGGTAAGCTTCAGCATCTTGCTCGCTCCGCCGGTCGACATCGTAAAGGCGACCTCTAGGCCCCCCTCTTTGCTGATGTGTTTATTCGCGCGGTCGAGGGAGTCCCCGTCGACGGTTTCGTAAGGTTTTCCGGCTCGTCGGAGAGCTAGGAGAATGTCCATGCTTTCGATCCCTTCCCGATCGAGCCAAGCGGCGAGATCCCCAGGCCGGGAGGGGGGAGGAGGCTGAATGATTCGTCCCGTGAGACTATTGCGAACATAGTCACCAGTGTTGTAGCCATCGAATTGACGAATGCCATTCTCATCGGGGGAGGCCCCGACCTTGCGCCAGATCCCAGCGACGACCTCTTCGTTCGTGTTGCGATCGAGGAGGAGAACATCCCGTTGAAGGCGGACGTTTTGGTCGTCCGAATTCGCCTGTGCGATAGCTTTGTCGATGATGTCTTTATGGTCGTTGGAATTGGCAACGATTCGGAACTGCAGAATCCCCGCTTCGGTGATCAATCGCTCGATTTCCGCAATTTCGGAGTCTTCGACAGCGGGAATCGTGATTTCGATCTGGTCGTCTCCGTTGGCCCGAATGTTGATTTCCAACGTACCCGACGGGTTGAGTCGATTCATCAAGGGGACGCGGAAATCCTGCGCGCGAACTCG
>CAYMXM010000542.1:0-3806 GCA_964394065.1 uncultured Pirellula sp.
CTAAAGCGCAACGCGTGCCAAGACTAAAAACACGGAAGTTATTTCGGGACAGTTCCTCACCCCCGGCCCCTCTCCCCTAAAAGGGGCGAGGGGAGCAGATACTTAGAGCGCAATGCTATGCACCAAACCCTAACCAAATTCATCTCCACCTCGCTGATCCTTTGCGGGGTTGTTTGCGCACTGATGTACGGGAACTTCGCGGCTGCACAGTCTTTAAAATCCTTGCGAAAGGAGCTAGGTAAGGAGATTGAGTCTCTCTACGAAGAGGCGATGGAGCTATTTGACAACACCAAGTTTGAAGAAGCCAAAGCTCGGTTTCTCGAAATTGCAAAACGATGCCAAAGCCCCGAACTCGCTGAGAAAGGTAAGCCACTAGCTACCAATTGTGAGCACTTAGCTCACATGTGCTATTACTCCATAGTCACTTCCGCCTGGAATACCGATCCGTCCAAGGAAAACCAAGATCAGATACGTCGTTGGTTGAGAGATTCGAAAACCATCGAGAAAAGTCTTTTGGAAGACGGAGATGGGATTCCAAGTGAGTCCTGGAACCAAGCAATCGAAAATGTCCATTTTGTTTTGGCTAACAAGGATCATAAAGCTGGGAATCACGACGCCGCGATGCGGCGACTTCGTCGTCTAACGCAAACGAGCTCCCCCGCAGAAAGGGGCAAAAATCTTCTCTCCCCCGACGAAGATCTGGAAATATGGCCTTCACGGACGGAGCCCGGCCCCCACGTTTGGCTGTTGTTAGGAATGCAGCTTGAGGATAACACCGAGACCCAGGAAGAAGCCTTGGATTGCTACGAGCGGGCAATCGCCGGGCAGAATGACGAGAATCAAATCAAAGCGGTGGCGCACTTCTGTTGCGCACAAATCTGTACGTCCCAAGGAAAATGGGAGGAGGCACTCTCCTACCTAAACGGATTTGAGGACTCCAATCCTCCCCCTGAAGCTATAACCTGGGGAAATCAACTCGGCGCCGAGGTACGTGTCCGGTGGGCTTCCGAAGCCAGTGAACGGGGAGATTGGGAACTGGTGATCAAGCTCGCGAAGGAAGCAAATGAACTTGGTTGCCATGAATCCTCGAAAGCTCGTTCGTTCTCCCTTCTAGGGAAAGCCTATCGATCCACCAACGAATGGCATGCGGCTATTGAGTCCTTTGAAAAGGCCCTCTCCGAGGGGGAACCGCCCCCAGAGGAAGAAGCCTTCGTCCGCAACGAACTAACAGACCTCCTCTATAACACCGAGCGATGGGACTCCATGGTCCCTCACTTGGACTGGCTCCTCGAACATGCGAAGTCGCTACCCGAAAAACCTAGCTGGCTTCCCAAGTGCCAGTTGCGAAAAGGAGAAGCCTTAGCTAGCAAAGGCCGGTGGGAGGAAGCGGAGAAAATTGTTTCCGCTCTTTGTCAAGATTTTCCTGAATGGTCCAAAGCCGCCGAAGCCGATTATCTTTTAGCGCGTTGTCACATTGCCAAAGCTGATTTCGATGCTGCGCGTACTTTGCTGCTCCGAATCACAAACCTTTCCCCTGAACAAGTCAGCCCAACGTTGGTGGCCCGTTCCGGCTGGATGATCGGGGAAACCTATATGATGCAGCACAAGTACGAGGAAGCGGTCGAGAGTTACCAAAAGGTGCTGTCGACGCCGAAGGAAACCTATTGGCACGCCGCCAGTGCCTTCCAAATCGGTAAATGCGCCGAGCTTTGCCAAGATCCTAACGGAGCCATCGAATGGTATCGCAAGGTACGCGACAAATTCGGTGCCTCCCCGTTTGCCAAAACCGCTGACGAGCGATTGGGGCAACTTACCTCCTCATCACCTATGCAAGCAGAACGAATCGGTTCAGGGAAGAAGCGATGAGTTTCAATAAAGCGATACAAGCCCGACGCGCAAGCGAAGCTGCGCAATCACAACCCGACGCGTTAGCGAGGGATAGCACCGGCAATCACGCATCCAATGCAATGTTTCGCAGCACGCCCTTCGTGCCTCAGGGACGTGCCACCCGAGACCCGAAATACTCTCAACAAGGGCCACGTCCACTCGCGACGCTATCCCTCGCTAACGCTTCGGGTTGTGATGGGGGGACGCTTCGCTCCCTTCCATTTCTCTCATTTCTACTTTTGCTCCTGAGCGCCTCGTTTGCCCACGCGCAACCGCAACGCCCCTTTTCCCTTCCCAGCAACGGAAACCTCCTTCCAGCGGGACAACAACAGTACCAATACCAAAGCTACTCCCCCCAACTCCCACCCTCTCCCCAGTCCGCTGCACCGAACCCATTGCAAACCGTTCCACCCGACGCGCGGTTAGCAGCCAACGTAAACGGTGCCGCTGGTCCAACGTCTTCGGCAGAAATGTCGAGCGGGACGAACGAGAAATCTTCCGTTCGAAGCCTCCTGCAGATGTTTCGAGATGGGGGGCTGATGATGTATCCAATCGCTGCATGTTCGTTTGCGTTGATGGTCTTTACCTTCGAACGATTCATCTCCCTGAGATCAGGACGGGTCATCCCACGTCCTTTCGTCAAACGTCTCATCGAACAATTGCAACAACAGCAGATCGATCGAGACGAAGCGATCGAGCTTTGCGAACAGAACCCAAGCCCCATCGCAAACGTTCTCATCGCGGGAGTCAAACGCTACGGTCGATCTGCTGTCGAGGTGGAGCAAGCGATCTTGGACGCCGGAGAGCGAGAGTCCAACAACCTGCGTCGACACATGCGTTTGCTCAACGCCATCAGCCAGGTCGCTCCCCTCCTGGGGCTCCTTGGAACCGTCTTTGGGATGATTCAATCTTTCAACAACATCGCAAGTTCCCAAGCGATGGGGCGTCCCGAGCTTCTCGCCGGTGGGATTGGGGAAGCGTTGATCACAACCGCCGCCGGGCTCTTGGTCGCGATACCAGCTTACCTCCTCTACATGTACTTCCTCGGACACACCGATCGACTCGTGATGGAGATCGATCAGCATTCCCAACGACTCGTCGAAGTGATCAGCGCTGAAGGGCTGCAAGAAAGCGATTCGTCCCGAAGTCGCTCTCGATCGCGAAAGGCGGCTTAACTACCGATGCCACTTAAACTCAACCAAGAAGAAGGACCCGCGATCAACCTGACGAGCATGATCGATGTGCTCTTCCTCCTCATCATCTTTTTCATGGTCGGTACGAAGTTCACCGAGAACGAAGGGGGGATCGAGGTAAACCTTCCGAAGGTCTCCAACGGAGGAGCGATGATGCCAGCTCCGATGGGGAAGACTGTCTCCCTCAAGGCGGATGGAACAATCCATTTCAACGGCGCCATCGTATCGCTCGCCGATCTGGAAAACCAAATTCAACAAGCCACCCGCAACTATCCCGACCTCAAGATCGACTTCGAAGCCGATGGGGCCTGCAGCTATCAGATGACTTGCGAAGTGATGGCGTCGGTCCAACGCGCAGGAAACACCAATCTGAATCTCCGATACGCAAAGTATTCGATGCCCAACGCCTCACTCCATCGGTAGCGTCATGCTCCACCCCGTTTTCCAAGCAGTGAAGCATCGTGGCCCGGGCGGCCCGCCCGGAGTCGTCCTTGCAACTCCGGGCGAGACGCCCGAGCCACGAAATGAAGGCTCCCTTCTTCGTACTCGTACTCAGCGCAGCGGTACTCGTACTCGTACTCGTACTCGGGATTCGAGAGTCGAGAGTCGGAGTTCGAGTACCGCTGCGCTGAGTACGAGCACGAGTACGAATCGGATGCGGCCCACCGGGCCGCTCTGCTCCCCTCGCCCCTTTTAGGGGAGAGGGGCTCACCCCCAGCCCCTCTC
>CAYMXM010000543.1:0-3793 GCA_964394065.1 uncultured Pirellula sp.
CAAAGCGGTGTCCGACGGGGACGAGCCCCGGTCGGACAAGAAGCGAATCAGAGAATGAAACTTGCGCAAACCTAAATCCTAATAACACCAACATTTTGCCAGACTACGGACTCCTTGCAGTTCTCCACGCCCATCGCTTCGCTCTGAGCGTGCCACCCTTGCTGAGTGCATCCCTGCTGAGTGGGCACCTCTGCTCGCCCCAGCCTTAGCCTCTTCTAAAGCCCAAAGCCTAAAGTCTCCCCCTAAGCGTTTGCGGGTTCTTCGCTCGCTTGGGGTTCGCGATTCTCGCTCTTGAACTCTAGGCGGGTGACCTTTCCTTCGTCATCTTTGAACGCTTCGACCAAGATCGTGTTCTTTCCTTCGAACGTCCCGCGGAGGAGTTCCTCCGAGAGGGGATCTTCGATCCGTTGCTCGATGGCTCGGCGAAGTGGCCGCGCACCGTAGTCGAGGTTCGAACCTTGCTTGATGATGAACTCTTTCGCTTCGTCCGAAAGAACAAGCTCGAAACCACGCTCGTGAAGTCGTTGCTTGACCTTGGACATTTCGAAGTCGATCACCTTCTTGAGGTCTTCCTTGTTGAGGTGACGGAAGATGATGACGTCATCGAGCCGGTTGAGGAACTCGGGACGGAAGACTCGTTCGATCTGATCCATCACCCGAGCCTTCATGCTATCGTACGACGCATCGGTCTCAGGCTTTTGGAACCCGAACGCGGACTCGTTCTTGATCGCTTCGGCTCCCGCATTCGTCGTCATGATGAGGATCGTGTTTCTGAAGTCGACGTTTCGACCGAAGCTATCGGTCAAGCGTCCTTCTTCCATCACTTGCAACATCATGTTGAACACGTCTGGGTGCGCCTTCTCGATTTCGTCGAGAAGAACCACCGCGTATGGGCGGCGTCGGATCTTCTCAGTGAGCTGGCCACCTTCTTCGTAACCGACATAACCAGGAGGTGCACCGATGAGTCGGCTGACGTTGTGCTTCTCCATGTACTCGCTCATGTCGATGTGAATCAACGCATCGGAATCCCCGAAGAGAGACTCGGCGAGCGCCTTGGCGAGCAACGTCTTACCAACCCCAGTTGGACCTGCAAAGATGAAGCAACCGGTCGGTCGTTTCGGATCTTTCAATCCAGAACGGCTTCGACGAACCGCCTTGGCAACCGCGCTGACCGCTTGGTCTTGGCTGACGACCCGCTTGTGCAGATCCTCTTCCATGCTCATCAATCGGAGGGAGTCCTCGGTGGTGAGTCGCGTCAGGGGGATACCGGTCATCTTCGAGACGACTTCTGCGATGACTTCTTCGTCGACAACTCCATCGGTTTCTCGACTCTTCTCACGCCAATCGCGGGTGATTTGATCCTTCTTACGGCGAAGCTTGTCGGCTTGGTCTCGCAAGCTCGCTGCCTTCTCAAAGTCTTGATTGGCTACCGCATCTTCTTTTTCTTTGTTGAGACGTTCGACTTCATCGTCGATGTCCTTCAAATCGGGTGGCTTGCTCATCGTGCGAAGACGAACGCGAGCCCCTGCTTCGTCGATGACATCGATCGCCTTGTCCGGCAAGCATCGGGCGGTGATATACCGTTCGCTCATCTCGACCGCCGAAGCGATCGCATCGTCGGTGATTTGAACGCGGTGATGCTCTTCGTATCGCTCCTTGAGCCCCTTGAGAATTTGGATCGTCTCTTCGGTCCCGGTCGGCTCGACCATGATCTCTTGGAAACGTCGCGCCAACGCATTGTCCTTTTCGATGTACTTGCGGTACTCGTCGAGGGTGGTTGCACCGATGCACTGAATCTCGCCTCGAGCGAGGGCCGGCTTGAGAACGTTGGCTGCGTCGATCGCACCTTCCGCTCCCCCTGCACCGACCAACGTATGCAATTCGTCGATGAAAAGGATCGTGTTCTTCGCGCGACGGACTTCGTTCATCACCGCCTTGATCCGCTCTTCGAACTGACCACGGTATTTGGTCCCTGCGACCATCATGGCAAGGTCGAGAACGACGATTCGCTTTTCTGCGAGGATCTCTGGGACTTCACCGTTGACGACTCGCTGCGCGAACCCTTCGACGATCGCCGTCTTTCCCACCCCGGCTTCCCCGAGGAGGACTGGGTTGTTCTTGGTGCGGCGGCAGAGGACCTGGGTGGCTCGCTCGATTTCTCGTTCCCGGCCGATGACCGGATCGAGCTTCCCTTGACGAGCCAATTCGGTGAGGTCTCGTCCGAAGCTATCGAGGGCTGGAGTTTTGCTCTTTCCACCCTTGGTCGAAGTCCCTGGTTCTGCGGTGCTGGTCCCTTCGCGGCCACCCCGCTCCCCGACTTCGGCGCTTTCCATCCCGTGACCGAGGAGGTTGAGAACCTCTTCTCGAACGTCATCGAGCTTCATTCCGAGGTTCATCAAGACCTGGGCAGCAACCCCTTCTTGTTCCCGGAGGAGACCGAGGAGGATGTGTTCGGTTCCGACGTAGTTATGGTTGAGGTTGCGAGCTTCCTCCATCGAATACTCGATGACCTTTTTAGCGCGCGGGGTTTGCGGCAATTTGCCGATCGTCACCATCTCGGGACCACTCTGCACGAGGTTTTCCACTTGGAGACGGATTTTTCTCAAATCGACATCCAGGTTCTTAAGAACATTGGCAGCGACACCACTTCCCTCTTTGACCAATCCCAACAAGATGTGTTCGGTCCCGATGTACTCGTGGTTGAATCGCTGCGCTTCTTGATTCGCGAGCTGCATCACTTTGCGAGCGCGGTCAGTAAATCTTTCGTACATGTCAAAACCTTTCGTAGGTTGCCCAAGCCTCCTCGCTGGAGGGCTGCGAAGCTCGGCCTATGGGTGGTGATTTGTCAATTCTATGTTTTTGTCGAGCGGAGTTCCCGATGGGGCGGGAAACTTGGTCCGAATGTTTCTAGCGATTACGGCTATTACGCAAAACCCGTTCCATCCGCTTCGGCTGTCAAAAATGCGCCTGCGATCTTCTTCCCAAAAGGGCAAAACCTGAGGGTGACGAAGTTTCGCTCAAGAACCACTAACATCCACCCCTTCCGTGGTGGGGAGAATCAGAAGCAGTCCCTTATCGGTTGGATTCTACCGCATTTTCCAAGAAAACGGGTGGAATGCCCAACTCCAATCGTAGCGATGGTAACGAGTTTGTCAGGGAGTGGGAGGGGGGAGATCTTTTGATTGCCGTTTCCCTCGTAAACACAACTCTTTTTCTAGGGCGATCTCCGCTCCCCAGCGGACTGCCATTTCACGCCGTTGGAGCTGCTGAATCCCTTCGAGAGCTTGGTCCCATCTGCCGGTTCTGCGGTAAACCGAGATGAGAAGAAGTGCGGATTCGATATCTCCCGGCTGTTTGGACAAGTTGTCACTGAGAAGTTTTTCTGCTTCGAAATAGGAAGCCTGGAGATAGCTCGCTTGAGCGGCTGCCAAATTTTCATCCCGAAGCTGCCGGGTGTTCTGTTCTGGCAAATCGCCGATCAAGACATTTTTGATCATCGTTCCCCCGACCAACGCCGCGAAGACGACCCAAGCCGAGGTGACGATCCAGCCCGGAAACCATTCCCGCCAAACAAAGGTTGCGATGAGGAGCCAGCAGGTGAACCAAGAAAACCCAATGGCCATCAAAAGCGAGGTCGCGTCGGCCTGATTCCAGGCGCGGCGGTATCCTGGACAGCAAATCGAAATGCTTCGCATAAGGGTTGGTAAAATAGGATATCCCGGATGGGCAACGGATTTTCACAAGATTTCACCCTAGCAAAGCTAGCGATCGAAGTGGAGAGCAGTTTTTATGG
>CAYMXM010000544.1:0-3773 GCA_964394065.1 uncultured Pirellula sp.
TAGGGGAGAGGGGCTGGGGGTGAGGGGTAGAAGTGCTAGAAACAAAAGCGAAGTTTAGAACTCGATGGTGCCAGCGGCGCTTCCGGTGTGTTTCACACCCTACGAATTACTGGCATGCTTCGCAGGTTGGGTCATCGAGGGAGCAAGCGTTGGCGGTTACTGTCTCGATTCGATCTACGCGGATTTCGCGAGAGGAACTCGCCGACTTCATCCAGCGAGGTTGAATACCGTGTCGATTGACATCGACCGTCGACTTCTCGACTTGAGTCGCTGCGAGCGAACGCAAATAGTAAGTCGTTTTGAGACCTTTCTCCCACGCCAGTCGGTACATCGAGTCGATCGACTTTCCACTCGGCTTGGCGACGTATAGGTTCAGCGATTGACCTTGGTCGAGCCATTTTTGCCGTCGAGCCGCAGCCTCGATCAACCAGTAAGGTTCGATCTCGAACGCGCTGGAGAAGAGTTGCTTGATATCTTCGGGGATGCTCGGCATCGCCGCCAAAGAACCATCGTAGTACTTCAACTCGTCGAGGATCTGCTCGTTCCAAAGACCACGATCCTTCAAGCATTCCACGAGATGGATGTCCACTTGGGTGAAGTCACCGGAGAGGTTGCTCTTCGCGTAGATGTACTTGTAGGTAGGCTCGATCGATTGAGTCGCTCCAACGATGGTCGAAATCGTCGCCGTCGGGGCGATCGCCAAGCAGTTACTGTTTCGCATCCCATGCTTCAGAATCGCTTCCCGAACGACGGCCCAGTCCATCGTTGTTGAGCGATCGACCGCGATCTCGATCCCTCGTTCCTGCGAGAGAAGTTCGATTGTATCGATCGGAAGCAATCCCCGATCCCACTTGGAGCCTTCATAGGTGGGATAGACACCTCGCTCCCTTGCGAGTTCCGTCGAGGCGAGAATCGCATAGTAGCTGATCGCTTCCATGCTTCGATCGGCGAACTGAACTGCATCGTCGCTGGCGTAGGCGATTCCCAACCGTTGCAAAGCATCTTGGAATCCCATGAGCCCGAGCCCGACCGGACGATGTCGCAAGTTTGCGTTGCGGGATTCTTTCGTCGGGTAGTAGTTGATGTCGATAACATTGTCGAGCATGCGCATCGCGGTCGAAATCGTTCGACGGAGCAAATCGAGATCGAACTTCCCGTCGACGACATGTCTTGCTAGGTTGATGCTCCCAAGATTGCAGACCGCCGTCTCGTCCTTGCTCGTGTTCAGAAGGATCTCTGTGCAGAGGTTGCTGCTGTGGACAACGCCGACGTGATCTTGTGGGCTTCGAATGTTGGAGGGATCCTTGAAGGTGACCCAAGGGTGCCCGGTTTCGAAGGTTCGCGTTAAGAGCTTCCGCCAAAGATCGACCGCTTCGACTTTGCGAGACTGACGCAGCTTGCCAGCTTCTGCAAGCCTTTCGTATTGCTCGTACTTCTCTCGGAAGACGCGTCCGTAGAGATCGTGAAGTTCGGGGACTTCGTCTGGGCTGAAGAGAGTCCACGTCCCTCCGTCGTAGACCCGCTGCATAAAGAGGTCAGGGATCCAAGCGGCCGTGTGCATGTCGTGGGTTCGCCGTCGATCATCCCCTGTGTTCTTGCGAAGATCGAGGAACTCTTCGAAGTCGAGGTGCCAAGGTTCCAGATAGGCGCAAACGGCCCCTTTTCGTTTTCCACCTTGGTTGACGGCGACTGCCGTATCGTTCACCACTTTCAAAAATGGAATCACCCCTTGGCTATTTCCGTTGGTGGTTTGAATCAACGCTCCGGTGGCGCGGACGTTGGTCCAGTCGTTCCCCAGTCCGCCGGCCCACTTCGAGAGCATCGCGTTGTCCCCAATGCACTTGAAGATGTGCTCCAAATCGTCTTCCACCGTAGTCAGATAGCAACTGCTAAGCTGCGGATGGTTGGTGCCAGAGTTAAACAAGGTAGGAGTCGCACTGGTGAAACGGAAGGACGAGAGGAGTTCATAGAACTCGATCGCTCGATCGTTTCGTTGTTCGCTCGCTTCTCCTAGTGCGAGCCCCATCGCAACTCGCATCCAGAAATACTGAGGAGTTTCGATGCGCGTTCCATCGATGTGGAGGAGGTAGCGATCGTAGATCGTTTGGACACCGAGGTAGCGGAACAACGTGTCTCGCTCGGGTTTTAATGCACTGGCCAAGCGCGTCGTGTCAAATTCCCTCAGTTCTGATGCCAAGCGACCTGCTCGAACTCCATCGATCACCATGTGTTCGAAACGGTTGCGATACTGAGATTCAAAGCGATCGTCGTTTTGAGTCACTCCAAGGGTTTGGCGATAGACGATGGTCAACTGCAACGCGCATGCGAGCTGATCGTAGGCTGGATCCCGTTCGATACGGCTCCGTGAAGCGAGCACGAGTGAACGTGCGATGTCGTTCGGAGTCATCCCATCGAACCCGCCACGAACGACCTCTTCGACCAGCTCCGAGAGGTTGATGGATCCGTTATGAGACTGCGGAAGTTTATCGAGGAAGGCATGAATCCGTTGCGACTGAAACGGGATGCGAATCCCCGGTTCAATCTCGACGCTGAGAGAGCTGCGCGGCGCAGGGGTTGATGCGGGACGATCGCTTAGCGCTTGGTCCTGCTCCCGAATCGTTCGCAAACGTTCATGTTCGGAGCGGTAGAGGATATAACGACGAGATACGCGGTAATGCTCGCGCTGCATCAAGCCGATTTCAACGATGTCTTGAACCTGCTCAACACTGAGGGGTTCCGTGTTCGGTGCCTTGTTTGCAACTTCGATGACGAGTTGAACGATCGCTCGGATGTCCGATTCGACATCGTCGGTAAGAGGTTGGTTTTCCGCAAGATTCAGCTCGGCGCGAAATGCTTTGCGGATTGCAGAATCGATTCTTCGCGGATCGAAGTCGACCTCGCGTCCATCACGTTTGCGGACCGATAGCTCCCGCTTCAAATTGGCCGTCCCACCCATGCCCAAAGACTCCTCAAGGAAAAAAGGACTCCAGCGAGCAACCTGTCAACAATCGTGTCGTGCAGCAACTCGCTTCGACGATCGCTCCAATCCAGGAGAGCACCCATTCGTCTCGTTCAAGGCAGGTCTTCTGACTCCCTACGCCTCGTTTCGCTCTAAGCCTTCTCGTCTTGCCTGAAAAGTTTCCATTCCGGACTTAAGACAATGGCCATTCCAAAGAATGAGCTTTGAGGGTGCGATCGAATCCATCGATCGCGTGTAGGTTACAGCGGCCGGACCGTCCCGGATTTTCACCGGTGTTCCCTATCGACTCAGTTCCAGACTACGAATCTGAGTTCGCCATGAACCGCCCATACGATAAGGCCCCCCGTCCCGAGATGTCAAGCATTTGGAAAGTGCGAGGATTCCTTGCTCTTTTGCATGTCAATCCGAAACGAACCGGAAAAATGCTAGCATTTCACAGAGCAAATTTTTTGGGGGGGAGTGGGATAATCACGAGTCAGGCTTGAGGGGTGAGGCTTGAGACTTGAGGAAGAAGTAGAGAACCACGAATCGTACGAATCTTACGAATCGGGGTGAGCAGTGAGGCTTGAAGAAGAGGGCTTTGCCTTAGTCTTGACCGTAGGTCAAAGGCTGGGTAGGCCCGGGTAGGGGCGTTTAAAACTTAGGCGTGAGGCTTGGCTTGGGTTTTCAAAAAGTTGGTGTTGAGGGGATATCGGTTTGCGCAAGTTCTGTACTCTAATTCGCTTCTTGTCCGATTGGGGCTCGTCCCCGTCGGACACCGCTTTGGCGTCCTAGCACGCGCAGCGCATGAAGA
>CAYMXM010000545.1:0-3756 GCA_964394065.1 uncultured Pirellula sp.
TCACCCCCGGCCCCTCTCCCCGAAGCGGGGCGAGGGGAGCAGATATCTAAAGCGCGACGCGGGCTAGGAGGCCAAAGCGGTGTCCGACGGGGACGAGCCCCGGTCGGACAAGAAGCGAATCAGAGAACGAAACTTGCGCAAACCTAAATCCTCACAACACCAACTTTTTGACAGCTCAGCGCTGTCCCTCGCTTACGCCACGGGTTGTGATTGTCGAGCCTCTTCTTCCGTGTATTCCGTGGTCCCCCGCACTTTTTTGGACAAAAAACCGTCGTTCGGTTGCGACTTTCGGGTTCCTTTGCAAGAACAGAATGAATCTCCGTGCGGCCATCCAGTCCACCGCGATCCACGATAGCGCCTCTTCGTTTAAGCAATAGGAAGACAAAAAATGCGTTTTGTTCTACTGATTGGATTTGTTGCGTTCTGCAGCCTAGGGCTTACGGCCGTTGGGCAAGAAAAATCCCGCCTCGAAACGGTTGCCTCCAAAGGGATCGACTTCTTGAAGACGAAAGGGCAGGACGCCGACGGAACCTTTAGCAAGCGAGCTGGACCAGGGATCACGGCCCTCGTCGTCACGGCTATGCTCCGCCACGATGTCGACTTAGAAGATGACTCTCTGAAGCGAGGGCTCAAAGCTCTCGAGGGGTTCGTGAAACCGGACGGAGGGATCTATGGGAACGGACGTCTAATGAACTATGAAACGTGCGTTGCAGTACTCGCTTTTTCCGAAGCGAACAAACGAGCCGGTGACGGTCGGTATGCGAAGATCTTGGAGGGGGCTAAAAAGTTCCTTACAGGAATGCAGTATGGCGAAGCGACCGGTGAATCTCCCGATGATCCCGAGTATGGCGGGGCTGGTTACGCAGGAAAAGGTCGTCCCGATTTGTCGAACACCGCGTACCTGCTCGAAGCCCTTATGAGCTTGGATGCTGACGGAGACGACCCAGCGGTCCGGCGGGCTCTCATTTTCGTCTCTCGATGCCAGAACTTAGATAGCCCTCACAACAAGAGTGCCCTCTCTGCAAAAATCAACGACGGCGGATTCTTTTACAAGATTCCATCCGAAGAAGAACTGGAGTCGCTCGACAACAGCAACGATGCAGAACGCGGGCTTCGAAGCTACGGTTCGATGACCTACAACGGATTGAAGAGCATGATCTATGCTGGGTTAACTCCAGATGATGTTCGAGTCAAAGGAGCGACCGAATGGATTGCAAAGCACTACACGTTGGCGAATAATCCCGGGATGGGACAAGCCGGTTTGTACTACTATTTCCACACCTTCGGCGCAGCATTGAAGGCGGTCGGGAAGGATACCGTCAAAACGGCTGAGGGAACCGAGCACGATTGGAAAAAGGAACTCGTCGACCGCTTGGGTGATGCGCAAGGGGAAGATGGTTCTTGGAAGAACTCCAACCGCCAATGGTTTGAAGATGACCAGAACCTAGCCACCGCCTTCGCACTCCTCGCGCTGGCATATTGCAAGTAAATCCTGCTCGTCCTGAAAATCTTGTCAGAGAAAACATCTGCGCAAACTTGACAGGATATTCACATTCCATCGTTCGTATTCCAACCGATTTCACACGCTGCAAACTTTTCCTAAGTCGCAAGTGTGTCCCGGTTTGGAAGCAATCTTGAACGAAAGGGCCATTTCGATTGTTGGCAAAGGAATTCGATGAGGTAACCTCAGTCTGCGTGACGGGCCGTCCATGTGACGGCAGGTCCTGGTTACCAACTCCCCCATCGATTCACGGTCTCAATGATTACGTCTCCAATTCCAGAAGATAACGTTCCACAAAATTTTGACGCCACCTCAGACGGGACGCCCCTCGAAGCCCCTGCAGTGGTTGATGAAGTCGTTTACGTAGACGTTCCCGAGGACGGAACAGCTGGTGATGAAACAGCGTTTGCCGAACAAGAAGTCGGAGTCGTTGTTGCAGTTCAAGAATCTGAATCGGATGAACTCGACGAGGAATCCCTAGCCGTCACCGCTCCTTTCGTCGGACAATGGAACACCCTCATCAGCCAGACCAACTGGGAGAAAGGGCGCATCATCGCCGAATGGCGTGAAGCATTGATGGAGTCGGGATCGCACGTAAGCGTTTACAGCGATGAAACGTGGAGCCGGCAGGTAGGGGGAGTAACAAGCCAACATGTCGGTCGACTTCGCCGTGTTCATGAACGGTTCGGGGAAACCCAACGATCCTATGAAGGGCTATACTGGAGCCACTTCTTAGCCGCGATGGACTGGGACGACGCAGAGCTTTGGCTCGAAGGAGCTGTTCGGAGCGGATGGAGTGTCTCGCAGATGCGCAAGACCCGTTGGGAGTCGAGCGGAGGTGATCCGAAGCATGCCCCTAAAGATGAGGAACTCATCACTTCGGAAATCGAGGGTGAGTACGACCAACTCGTCGAAGATCCCGAAGTGGAGTCGGATCGAGAAGAGAAAGATCGAATAGGGACGACAGGTCCGCTAGCCGAAGGACCCGATTTCGGAGATTCCGACGAAGCTGGCGACGGAAATGAGCCTGAGATGGCTTCCCAGAACGCGGACACCGCTTGGGAAGATTCTGAGGCTGTCGGTGACATGAGCAACCCGTTTGCCAAACTTCCAGAACTTCCTCCCGATGTCGCAGACGCTCTCGAACAATTCAAGCTTTGCATTGTCCGCCATCGGTCCAGCCTCTGGGCCGATATGTCCCAGAAGACGATGCTAGACGTCGTGGATGCTCTTCAACAATTCGCAATGCGATAGTTGTGTACAATGCCCCATGCCCAAACCATCAATAGGCAATGCGAAAATACTCACGGAGAAATATCGATCATGACGTTAGCAGAACAATACCTTCCTGAGTTTGATGATGAAATGGCTCGTACCCGGAAGGTACTGGAGGCCATCAGGAAGGAAGACTTGGATTGGTCACCTGGAGCTAATTTGCATTCGATCGGCTGGAACGCGAACCACCTTGCGTCGATCGTTGGTTGGACAGTGGACATCGTTGATAAAGACGAATTCGATATCGCCCCCGTAGATGGGCCCGCAGATGTCGTCCCAACGTCCGACGATCCCGCTGCAATACTTGCGATGTTCGACGCCGGATTGAAATCGGGAAGAGAAGCACTGAAAGGAGCCTCCGATGCGAAGCTTGCCGAGAAGTGGGCATTGAAAATGGGAGGTCAGGCACTATTCGAAATGCCCAAGGGTGAGTGCATTCGAAAATGGGTTCTAAACCACACTGTTCACCACCGCGGGATTCTCTCAACCTATCTTCGCCTGCGCGGTGTCGAGGTTACTCCTGTCTATGACTATTGATATAAGCCCCCCAATGTAGAACGGAATTCATTCCGTTAACCGCCCCCTCCATTCAAAGCCCCTACCAACGCGGTGAGCCGGCCCCTCGTTCAGGGCCACTCAAGCCCCCCGATGGTGCGAGTGGCTCTTCAGTCGCTTCCTTGGGTGAACCACGAATCGAACGAATCCTACGAATCAGGTTTGAGGGGTGAGGCTTGAGACTTGAGGAAGAAGAGACAAGGGTGGCACGCTCAGAGCGAAGCGATGGGCTGGAGGCCAGTAGTAGGGTGTGTGAAGTGGTCGCGGCTTCCATCCTAGATCGACATAACGAGCCAATCCTCGTTAATCACAACCTGTGGCGTAAGCGAGGGACAGCGCTGGCAACCACGCATCCATCCCAGGTCTCACTGCACGCCCTTCGTGCCTCAGGGACGTGCCACCCAACGCCTGAGATATTCCCGACA
>CAYMXM010000546.1:0-3755 GCA_964394065.1 uncultured Pirellula sp.
AATGTTACTAGCACTTCAACCCCTCACCCCCAGCCCCTCTCCCCTAAAAGGGGCGGGGGGAGCAGAAATCTAAAGCGCAGCGCGCCCTAGGACGCCAAAGCGGTGTCCGACGGGGACAAGCCCCGGTCGGACAAGAAACATCCAATTCCTCACCAACTAAATAATAATGCTCGATTCGATCATTCGCTTTTCGCTCACCAACCGAGCCTTGATTCTCATCGCGGCGTTGATGGTCTCTGTCTATGGCAGCTCCCTTCTCAAATCGCTTCCTGTCGATGTCTTTCCCGATCTAAACCGCCCTACGGTTACAGTCATGACCGAAGCCCCCGGTCTCGCCCCCGAGGAAGTCGAGGCGTTGGTGACTCGCCCGATGGAACTCCTCATCAACGGATCGACGGGTGTTAAGCGAGTTCGTTCTGCTTCCTCCATCGGTCTTTCGATCATCTGGGTGGAGTTCGACTGGGGTACGGACATTTTCGTCGATCGTCAAATCGTGAACGAGAAGCTGCAGCTCGCCCGAAGTCGACTCCCCGAGGGAACCAACCCGACGATGGCCCCGATCTCTTCGATCATGGGGGAAATCATGCTGCTGGCTCTCCGCAAAGAGACCGTTCCTGAAGATCCCAAGGACCGAGAGTCCGATGCGATGGAGCTACGAACTCTCGGTGAGTTTACCGTTCGAAATCGATTGCTCGCGGTCGAAGGGGTTTCACAAGTCAGCGTCATGGGGGGAACACTCCGACAATATCAAGTCGTCACCTCCCCCTCGAAACTCACCTCGCGAAACGTCACGCTTGCCCAATTAACCGAGGCAGCCTCCAAAGCCAACGTCATTGCAGGCGGAGGAGTCATGGAACGCGGGCAGAGGGAATCCCTCCTACGTATTCAAGGCCAATCGTTGACCCTTGAGGAACTCGCAGAAACTCCCGTGGTTTGGCGCGAGGGAGTTCCGATTCGGATCGGAGATGTCGCCGACGTTCGTTTCGGCGGCCCCGTGAAGCGCGGGGATAGTGCAACCTATATCAAAGTGGAACCCGACGTCGACTTCGCGCGGCGTGAACCCGAGACGTACCAACGCTCCATCGATCTCTCTGCCACAGAAGTATCCGAAGAAGAACATCCTCCTCCCTACCTCCGCATGGAAGGTGGAAACGCGGTCATCCTCACCGTTCAAAAACAGCCTGATGCCGACACGGTCGCTTTAGATCATCGGATCGAAGAAGTCTTAAAGTCGTTGCAACGCGAGCTACCCGAAGGGATCGTCATCGAGACCGATATCTTTCGCCAAGCTCACTTTATCGAACTGGCGGTGGAGAATGTCACCGAAGCGGTTCGGGACGGGGCTCTTTGGGTAGTCATCATCCTCTTTTTCATGATGGGGAACGTTCGGACTAGCATCAGCTCGCTGACCTCGATGCCACTATCCATCTTCTTAACGTTGATCGTCTTTCAAATGATGGGAATCACCATCAACACGATGACCTTGGGGGGAATCGCCGTTGCCATCGGCGATTTGGTCGATGACTCCATCGTCGATATTGAGAACATCCATCGTAGGTTGCGAGAGAATCGAACCCTTCCAGAGGAGCAACGGAGAAATCCGATTCAAGTCATCTTCGAAGCATCGAGTGAAGTACGAAACTCTATCGTCTACGCAACCTTGATCGTAACGCTTGTCGTGACTCCACTTTTTGCCCTGAGCGGATTGGAAGGAAGGCTCTTTGCACCACTCGGGATCGCGTACATAGTTTCCCTCGGTTGCTCGCTCGTCGTCTCGCTGACCTTCACTCCTGTTCTCGCAAGTTTCCTTCTCCCCAATTCACCGGCGGTGAAAGCAAAGCGAGAACCTTGGCTATTGCGTCAACTGAAACGGATCGACGAGCGAGTCTTGCGATGGACCTTGGACCATCCCAAGTGGATTCTCGGGGTGACCGCGTGCGCAGTGATCGCAAGTTGCCTGACGTTACCTTGGATGGGTGGAGAGTTTTTACCTCCTTTTAACGAAGGAACGGCCACGGTCAATCTGCGGTTGGAGCCAGGTACCTCGTTGAAAGAGAGTCAACGACTGGCGACTCGTGTCGAAGGAATGATTCTCGAGGTTCCCGAGGTTCTTTCCATTGCGAGGCGAACCGGGCGGGCGGAGCTTGACGAGCATGCCGAGGGGGTCAACAACACCGAGTTCGAGGTTCGCTTTGCACCCCACAAAATCCCCAAGGAAGGCTGGGGAAGCATCCTCCTTCGGGCGATCCCCATCGCTCACTTGTGGGGCTATGAGGTTCAAGGCCGCTCCCCCGAGTTGGTCTTTGCCGATTTGCGAGATCGGGTTTCCAACATTCCGGGTGCCGCGGTCAATATCGGACAACCGATCTCCCATCGGTTGGATCACATGATGTCGGGGATTCGATCTCAGATCGCGTTGAAAGTGTTCGGTCCCGATCTTCGGGAGTTGAGGACCATTAGCTACGACATCCAGTCTCTCATACAAGACATTCCAGGGGTAGTCGATTTGCAGATCGAACCTCAGACCGAGATCTCCCAATTGCGACTGAATGTTAAACGGGTTGAAGCGGCCCGGTACGGTCTTACGCCGGGGGACGTGGCTGAGATGTTGGAAACCGCCTTCAAAGGTCGCGTCGTTTCGCAAGTCATCGAGGAGGACAAGTTCTTTTCGCTGGTCGTTTGGTACGACGAAGCCTCGCGCAATGATCCGGGAGTCATCCAAGAGACGATTCTTGAGACACCTTCGGGGAAGCGCGTTGCTCTATCGCAAGTAGCAGAAGTTCTCGACACCACGGGACCGAACATCCTCAACCGAGAAAACGTCCAACGTCGTATCGCGGTAATGTGCAATGTGCAGGGGCGCGATTTAGCGAGTGTGGTTCGGGATATTCGAGAGCGAGTCTCGGGGATCGAAGCGAGTCTCGCATCCTATCACGGGGAGTACTACATTCAGTACAGTGGGCAGTTCGAAGCGCAGCAAGATGCGGGAAGGCGATTGTTGGTATTGGCAACTCTGAGTGGCGTCGGTGTTTTTCTACTCTTGATTCGAGCGGTTGGGTCGTGGCAGGCAGCGTTTCAAGTCATGGTGAACATTCCTTTGGCGGCGTTCGGAGCCATCGCCATCCTTCTTTTGCTCAATCGCCCTGATTGGAGCGAGTTAGCGGAAGCGTCGTGGACCACTTGGCCGGCGATTTGGATTCAATCGACCCATTTGTCTCTCGCCCATTGGATCGGGTTTATCACTCTCATTGGAATCGTGAGTCGCAACGGGATCATGATGATTTCCCATTACAACCATCTTATGGAGACGGATGGAATCCCTTTTAGCAAAGAGATGATCATCCGTGGGAGTTTGGAGCGGTTGTCGCCGGTGATGATGACCGCGATGACCAGTTTCATCGGACTCATCCCGCTCCTCTTTGGTGCGGGTGATCCAGGGAAGGAGATCCTTCACCCTCTCGCGGTTGTCCTATTTGGAGGGATGCTATTCTCAACCCTTTTGGACCAATTGGTAACACCGAGTTTGTTCTGGTTGGTGAACGTAGAACGGAATTCATTCCGTTAAACAACGCTTCCAATCAAAGCCCCTAACGAGAGCCATGCCAATATCCACCTCAGGGCTCCCTCAAGCCCCCGCAGATGGCGAGAGGCTCTTCCGGTAGTTGATAGGCTTTCAACGGAGGCGTTGTTTAACGGAATAAATTCCGTTCTACAATTGCTTCCAATCAAAGCCCCCCCAACATGTTACGCCCGCC
>CAYMXM010000547.1:0-3749 GCA_964394065.1 uncultured Pirellula sp.
GTTGGGGAACTTGGGCTAGATCGCGTCGCGCTTTTAAATATCCGCTCCCCTCGCCCCTTTTAGAGGAGAGGGGCTGGGGGTGGCACGAGGGGCGTGCAGCGAGACCTGGGATGGAGGTCTGGTTATCAGCGCTGTCCCTCGCTTACGCCACGGGTTGTGATTTTCGAGTCTCGCTTACGCGTCGGCCAAAGCCCCGGCCAGATAAGAAACTCGCTAGCTTTTCGACTCCCATTCGCCTAAGGTGTAAGCTATAAGCCCCACGCTCCTCCTCGCTTATGCCTTATCGCTAACACCTTATACCTTACGTACCTTACTCCTCACCGCTTATCCCCCGGAGTCTTCGATGTCGTTTTGGCGAATTACTGTTCGCGAGATCCAGCATCGAACGGTACGGGCACTTTTGACCCTGATGAGCGTTGCTCTCGGAACTGCAGCGGTTGTGTCGGTCATGTTGACCACCGCCACGGTTCGGGAAGCTCAGGCTTCGATGTTCGCCGCGTTGATCGGAAAAACCGATCTCGTTATCTCCGCCGAAGGGGGGGCGAGCCTCGAGGCCTCCTTGATCGAGAAACTCCGAACGGTCGAAAAGGTTCGCGAGGCGGTACCGAGCATTCACCGCTCGACGATCCTTTATACGAAGGAACGGAAAGCGAGAACTCAGGTCTTAGGTGTCGATCCCGAGCTCGATTCGTTGGTGCGAGACTACGTCGTGGTCGAGGGAGAAAGGCCGATGCGGGGCGCGGAGCTGGCCGTCGACGAACGGTTTGCCAAATCGTTGGGAATGCAGGTTGGAGATTCGGTCCGGCTCCTCACTCGATCCGGTCTCCAAGACTGGAAACTCGTTGGACTCGTCCATCACAACGGCACGTCGGGAATGGCCCAGGGTGGCGTTCTCTACGCCCCCCTGCGGACGGTCCAGACTCAGTTTCGGGCACGGCAGAAGGTCGATAGGATCGAACTCCTGGTCGACGAGGATGCGAATATCGAATCGGTGCAACAATCGGTTCTTCCCCTGTTGCCATCTGGGGTAACCGCAAAAGCGCCAGCCCACGACAATCAAATGGCCGACCAAACGATGAAGTCTGCGGAGATCGGCCTCGCCTTGGCAACCGGCTTTGCCCTCCTGATCGCGGTCTTCACCATCTTCAATACGTTTCAAATGGTCGTGGGGGAGCGGCGGCGACAACTCGGGATCCTTCGCGCAGTGGGAGCCACCAAAACGCAGGTGCGTCGCTTTATTCTCCGGGAAGCGATCGTGATGGGAGCTGCCGGTACTCTTTTGGGATCGGTCTTGGGGGTGGTCGGTGCAACCTTCCTGACAAGGGCAACCGCGAAAGTATTGCAATCGCCGATGCCCGATCCGCAGCTAGCGTTATGGCCTTTTGTGATCGCTGCCATCTTTGGATTAGGGCTCTCGTGGGCGGGGGCCTATCTACCAGCCAAACGAGCTGGATCTCTATCTCCTGCGGAAGCCATGCAGCGGGTCGTCGCCTCCGAAATGGTGAGTGGAAGCCGTCGCTGGCCTATATTTGGTCTTTTTTTGATGAGCATCGGCATGTTGGTGCACGCGAGTAGCTTCCTCGGCTGGCTGTCGATGAAATGGACCATCGCCGCCTCGATTCTGCTGCTGGTGGGAGTCGTCTTTTTGCTCCCTCTCTTCGTCGAACCCACTTCGCGCGTCGTTCAATGGTTGCTCCGACCGATCATGGGAGTCGAATCAAGTCTCGCCTACCGGCAACTCCTGCGTCACCGAAATCGAACGGCGATGACCGCCAGCGTCCTCTTTATCGCGATCTCGTCAGGAATCGGATTGGGGATCACAATCATGGACAACGTCCGAAACGTCGATGTCTGGTGCCGCCAAGCCTTGGTAGGGGACTTCTTTGTCAGCGCCGCGATGCCCGACATGTCGACTGGACGATCCCCCGATGTTCCCGACGATTTGGAAGAGAGAATTGGCTCGATGCCGGGGGTTGCGAAAGTCACTCCTCTCCGATTTCTAAGCGCCCGTTCGGGTGAAAATTCCGTGATCGTTGTGATCCAAAGATTTCGGAGCGCGGAGGAATATAATTTCGACATCGTACAAGGAGAGCTCGCGAATCTTCGAAAGAGTTTTCAAAGTGATGAGGTTTTGATCGGAAGCGTCCTCAGCGAGCGAATGGATGTGCATTTAGGGGATATCCTCCCGATGGAAACGCTCGAAGGGATTAAAGAGTTTCGTGTTGCGGGTGTGGTGAACGACTACATCGCGGCAGGGTTGACCGTCTACATGGACCGGACAACCGCGGAGGGGGCGTTTCAAGTGGAGGGGCAAGACGCCTTCGTCGTCGACGCACGACCGGATCAACGCTTGGTCATCGGTGAGAAGTTGGAGACGATTTGCCAAGAGGAGGGGCTCCTCTTCCAATCGAACGCAGATCTGGTGGAGATGATTCGTTCGATGTCTCGAGGGGTGAACGCAGGTCTCTGGGGACTCCTCGCCCTCGGCTCTGCGATCGCCTCATTTGGACTCGTGAACACACTCTCGATGAACATTATCGAACAAACGCGAGAGATCGGGTTGCTCCGAGTGATCGCGATGACCCGCTCGCAAGTTCGCAAGATGATCTTTGCCCAAGCGTTGCTTCTCGGGATCGTCGGCTTTGTCCCTGGGGCGGTCATGGGGGGCGTTGTCGCATTCCTGATCAACCTCTCGACCTACACGGCAACTGGACATTCGGTCGAATTGATCTTCCGTCCTTGGTTCTTCATCGCCGCCGTTGCGCTAGCCCTTTCGATGGCCATCGCCGCGTCTCTCATCCCCGCCGAAAGAGCTGCAAGGGTGAATTTGGGAGCAGCGCTGGGGTATGAGTAAGGGGTGAGGTTTGAGGGGTGAGGAAGAGGGAGAAGCCGTAGGGTGTGTGAAGCGGTTGCGTTTCCCTTTTAGATCTGGTTGGCACTTCTAAATACACTCCTGCCTCAATCAACGTAGCGTTCCGAGGCGACCGCGTAACACACCATGGAGTGCGCGGTTATGCCAACTAGGCTTCCGGTGTGTTACGTGGTCGCCTTGCACGCATAGGTGATTGCGATGGAAAGAATGGTCGGTATGCGATCTGGATCTGAAATGGAAGCGCGACCACTCCACACACCCTACGACCACGGCCTATCCGCCCCGCCTCGCTCTGCCTTACACCTCAACGCTCAAAGCTCACCGCTTACTATGCTGCAGGCGAAGTCGAGCCTAGCTGCAAGTTTCCCGTCGACCGTGATCTTTCCGGTCATGAAGTATGCGTTGGAGAGGGTTTCGTTCAGCGTGACCTCGATATCGATCGTATCGCCAGGCTGCACCATCCTTTTGAATTTCGCACCGTCGATTCGTGTTGCGACGGGAACAAAGGGTTCCCCTTGGGGGAGTTTATGGCTTACGAGAATGGCGCCACTTTGGAGTGCGCACTCGCAAAGAATGACGCCGGGGACGATCGGCTTGCCAGGAAAGTGACCTTGGACGAAGAACTCATCGGCGTGAAACGTCTTTCGGCAGCGGATCGCCACGTCCGATTGTCCGATGATCGCATCGACCAAAAGCATCGGCTTGCGATGAGGAATCGCGTTTTCGATCGAATCCATGGGAGAGTGGTGAGGGGTAAGGGGTAAGAACAAGATGTTTGGCCGACGCGCAAGCGAGGCCACGCAATCACAACCCAGCGTTAGCCTGGGCTGTCAAAAAGTTGGTGTTGTGGCGATATTGGTATGCGCAAGTTTTGTTC
>CAYMXM010000548.1:0-3747 GCA_964394065.1 uncultured Pirellula sp.
CTAGGAAAATCCTTGAGAATCCGAAACTCTCTGTGTTACTCTGTGCCTCTGTGTTCCCCTCAATCCCTCTCCTCAAAAAAGGGGCGAGGGGAGCAGAAGAATTAAAGGTTGTCGACAATGTGTGGGATTGCAGGAGGTGTTTGGCGAGATGGAACCACCGGCATTTCCCACGAGACTCTTCAACGAATGACCGACGCCCTCGTTCATCGAGGGCCTGACGATCAAGGTCATTGGTTTTCCCACCCTAACAATCCCCCTCTCGTCGCAGGTTCCCCTTCCCCTCCCCACGTCGCACTAGGCTTTCGACGCCTCTCGATCATCGACCTGTCGACAGGACACCAACCCCTCGGAAACGAAGATGATTCCGTCCAAATCATCTTCAATGGGGAGATCTACAACTACCGGGAACTTCGTCAGCGACTCGAAGCCGCTGGTCACCAATTTCGGACTCATAGCGATACCGAGACGATCGTTCATCTCTACGAGGATCTCGGGACCACTTGCTTCGAACATTTAAACGGAATGTTCGCTATCGCGATCTGGGACTCTCGTCGCGATCGATTGGTCCTCGCCCGAGATCGGATGGGGAAGAAGCCTCTCTATTACACGCAGTTCGATGGCCAACTCTACTTCGCCAGCGAGTTGAAGAGTCTGCTTCAAATCGGAAACATTCCCCGCGGAATCGACCCAGGAGCGATCGATCTATATCTCACCTATCAGTACATCCCGCATCCCCACACGATCTACAAAAACATTCACAAACTGGAACCGGGGCATTGCGCAGTCTTTGAAAAAGGAGCTCTCCAAGTCGAACGTTATTGGAATATCGATTGGTCGGTCGAGCACTCGATCCCTTTTGAAGATGCCAAACGGAAAGTTCGAGAATTGCTCACCGATGCGATCCGCATTCGCTTGCGAAGCGATGTACCGCTCGGTGCCTTTTTGTCGGGAGGAATTGATTCTTCTCTCGTCGTCGCTCTGGCGCAGAAGGAACTCTCGGAACCGATCCATACCTTCTCCATCGGTTTCTCCGAAGCGGATTTCGATGAGACCAAGTATGCACAGATCGTCGCCGACCATGTCGGTACGAAACATGAACGATTCGAAGTCACTCCCGATGCGTTGGGGATCATCGACCAACTCGTTGCACAATACGACGAACCCTTCAGCGATTCCTCGTCGATTCCCACGTGGTACCTATGCCAACTGACCCGTCAGCACGTGACGGTTGCCCTCAGCGGGGATGGCGGAGATGAGCTTTTCGGTGGGTATGAACGTTACCTAGCTCTTGCTCTCAGCGAACGATTTCAGCGTTGGCTTCCGACGAAGCTATTGAGTAGTCAGGCTTGGCTAAAGTATCTTCCCGATTCGACGGCCCAGCGTTCTTTTCTCCGGCGTGTACGTCGGCTCTGCGAAGCCCTTGGGCAATCTCCCATCGATCGCTATATGATCTGGCTTCAAATTTTTGGAGAGGAGCAACGCCGGGAGCTCTATCAAGATAGTTTCATCGCGAGATTACCCGATCGAGACCCCGTCGACTTTTTACGCCGTTGTTGGGCCGATGCCGGCAACCGGGATATCGTAACACAAGCTTGCACCGGAGATCAGAAGTCGTATATCCCGGGGGACTTGATGACGAAAGTGGATATCGCTTCGATGGCCCATTCCTTGGAGGCGAGGCAACCACTCTTGGACTATCGACTCGTGGAATGGGCTGCCGCTCTTCCAAGTCGTTATAAACTTCATGGGCAGACGGGGAAGTATCTTCTTCGCGAAGCGTTCCGAGACGATCTCCCAGCGGTGATATGGAATCGTCCGAAGATGGGGTTTGGAGTACCGATCGGAAAGTGGTTGAAAACGACGCTACGGGATCGAACTTATGATGCGCTGACCGCATCGGATGCAAGATGCCATGCGTTCTTCCGTCCTGAAGTCGTGAAACGCTGGGTCGATCTCCATATGTCGGGTCGAGAAAACCAACAATACCGCCTCTGGAACCTCCTCATCCTCGAACTCTGGTTGCGAAGGGAAGCGGCGGGGTGAACCACGGAATACACGGAACACACGGAAAAAAGACAAAAATTTGTTCCCCGTCATCTGTGTTATCTGTGGCATCCGTGGTTGTGTCTACTCTGTTTTAAAGTTCGCGGTGGATTTCTTCGCGGTCGGTTTTGGTTAAGGGCTTCGCGGTCTTGCCGAGGAGGTGATCGAGGATGCGTTGCACATGGACGTGGCAGTTCTCAATGAAGACCTTCACCCCTCGTTGTTGCGAGCCCGCAACAGCGGTCCCCGCGACGTAGAGACCGGGGACGCTCGACTCCATCGTCTGCAAATTGAGATCCGGCGCCTTGCTCTCACCGTCCAACCGAATCCCGATCCGTTCGAATAGCGTTGCGTCCTGATCATAGCCGGTTAGCAACAACATCCGATCGAAGGGAACTTCGACGATTCCCTCTTCTCCTTTCGTTTTTACCAAAGCGCGCGAGGCCTCGATCTTGATCACTTCGCTGTTCCCCAGAAAGCGAACCCGTCCGTCGGCGATCAAGCTCTTGATCTCGGGGAGCAACCAAGGTTTCACCCGAACGGGTTCGAAACCTTCTCCCCGATGGATCACCACGATCTCTTGATTGATACGTGCCAGCCGAACAACCGCTTCGGCGGCGGAGTTCTTGGCGCCGACGATCACGACACGCTTGCCAAAGAGCGTATGCAGCTCCGGCAAGTAGTGAGTCACATTTTTATTCGATTCCCCTTCCACACCCAGGTATCGCGGGTGGTGCATGTCCCCGATCGCTAGGATGACCGAGCGGCAAGTAAGCGAGTGTTTTGCATCGGAGTTTTGATCATCGAGGGATCGATATTCCGGGCCGCCGACGCTCCAATCCGATTTCACCAGCTCGCAATGGAAGCGGTCCCCGATCTTGTGGCAGCCGACCAAACGGGTGTTTTGAGAGATGGATAGATTGAGACCACGAACGACACCGCGCAGGTAATTGAGGTAGTCCTCCCGAGTGGCCTTAACCCATGGATAGGTTGTGAAAGGAATCCCGGCGATCGCGATTCGATCGGGGGAGCTAAAGATGGTCGTTCCAGGGGAGTACCAACCGATCGTCGAGGCAACATCCCCCGCCTCTACATGGAGATACTCGAGCCCGTTGGATTTTAGAGCCGCCCCGATTTCGATCCCGATCGGTCCTGCTCCTACGAGGAGGATATCGACCTCAGATGGGAGTAAAGAAGATTCCATGAAAATCAGTTTATAGGGTATGGTGAACTAAGGAATTGTCCCGAAGGTAACTTCGGTTCTCAATCGCGTAGCGATGGCAGGCCGTAGGGGTGGCCTGACGCATCGGCGCGAACATAAAGTGTTTGGGTAGTTTGGCCGACGCGTCAGCGAGGCCCGAAAATCACAACCCGTGGCGTAAGCGAGGGACAGCGCTGGCAACGTGACATCCATCCCAGGTCTCACAGCACGCCCTTCGTGCCTCAGGGACGTGCCACCCGACGCCTGAGATATTCCCGACAAGGGTTACGTGCACTCGCAACGCTATCCCTCGCTTACGCCACGGGTTGTGATGGGGGGACGCTTCGCGCCCGCCTCCTTACCACCGATGCGTCAGGCCAGCCGTAGGGTGTGTGAAGTGGTCGCTGCTTCCATCTTAGAATTGAGATAGTGAGTCAATCATTGTCTCTAATTGGTGTTGAAGGTTTGAAGCGTCTCAGCCAGCAATTCCATCGGCAATCCCA
>CAYMXM010000549.1:0-3740 GCA_964394065.1 uncultured Pirellula sp.
CCCCTCATCCCCAGCCCTTCTCCCCCAAAGGGGGCGAAGGGAGCCGAAATCTTAACTGCGCACGATCTCTAAGCCCGTTCAAATCGAGAAGTTGTTTCGGGACAGTTCCTTAACAGCGCGCCGTTGTTCGCTTCTTGCCAATTCTCCCCATCGATTCAACCTTGGCGATGGACTCTTCTGCTAAAGGAACCTTACAAGCTGTATCCCCCATATCGACTTGAACTTGGCCTATCTGCTTCGCGGCTTCGAGCCCTTGGGTGTGCAGGGGAACTACGTAACAACCAACCGAAATGATGAAAGAGTTCATCGTGTACTTAACTCGATTCGGGGAAATGGGGATCGCTTCAACGGCCCGTTCCATCAACTTTTCAAGCTCCGCAAGAGGCAATTGCGCATCAGGTTTCACTCCTACTAAGGAGGCAAGAGTACTCCATCCGGCTCCCTGGATGTGAGGTTTGCTCGATTCGATCCACTTGGACCCTAGTTCGAATCCGTAGGGACTTTCCGAAGCAACCCATGGGACGGTACATTCCCCTATCATCGACCAAGTCGCAGCGTTCACCCACTTTTGAAAATCCTTCTTGGACATTTGCAGCTCATCTGCGATCAGCCCTGCAAAATACATCGCATCGGCGACTCCTGTCTCGTACAAACCGAGAGAGAGCTCATAATCCTTTTTGATCACCTTTTGAAGCGGTTTCATATTCCCGATCTTGACCCCATAGCAAGGTTCTTTGGCTCCATGTCTGAGCCAAGTTTTCTTGGTTTGGGGATCCCCCATTGCTTCTAATTCTTCGAGCAAGGACTCGACCGTGAAAGAATGAGGGGTGGCCATAATAGATCTACTTGACCTTTTGGAAAGTCGTAGGGTGTGTGAAGTGGTCGCCGGTTTCCATTTTGAATCCGGATAGCACACCGAGCAATCGTTTCTATTGCAATCACCTGAATATCTAAAGCGACCACGTAACACACCGGATGTGTAATTGGCGAGTGTTAAGAGCAGAAGCGGGGTGGCACGCTCAGAGCGGAGCGATGGGCGTGAATGTAGCGTCTCATGTTGGAACCTGCTCCACGCCCTTCGTTCCTCAGGGACGTGCCACCCCGGCGCTCGATATTCCCGACGAGGGGCCACGTGCACTCGCGACGCAGTCCCTCGCTAACGCCACGGGTTGTGATGGGGGGACGCTTCGCGTCCACCCCGTTAACTGGATGCTCCACGCCCATCGCTGCGCTCTGAGCGTGCCAACCCCTCACCCCGAAACAGGGTGAAGGGAGCGGATACCTTACTCCTTATACCTTACAACTTAAACCTTACTCCTTAAAATCCCTTGAATGGGTGCGATGCGGTTTCTTTTTGATCGATCATTTGCTGAGCGGTGGGGAGGCCCTTCATCGCGTTGCTGATCGCATTCTTGGTCGCTTGGTAGTTGTATTCGTAGATCTTTTTGTCGTCGCTCGCGGCGGGGTGGATGAAGACTCCGCAGACGATGACCAAGTTTTCAGCTTGGTCTGCCGGGATTACTCCGTCAGCAACGCTGTCAGCAACCGCCTTGGCAACTGCGTATTGAGCAGGCCCAAACATCTGGACGACTTGCTTCATTCCTTTGATCGTCACCTTGGTGATCATCACCGTGCTCGGTTTGACCGCTACGTTCGGAGAAAGGACTGCTAGGAGATTGGTATGGCCAGCGCTTTGGTTCGACAGTGCGTTCGCGAACGCAGTCCCTACAGGACCTTCTTTGCTGCCGATCATGAGATCGATGTGGGCGACTTCATTCCCTTCGCCAACTAATGCTTCGCCGATGAACATGGACATGGAAGAATCCCTATGAAACGGGGAGTGCGGATAAACGAATCGCGAACCGATGCGAATCTGAACAGGAGAAGGTAGCAAAGTGCAACATTTCTGCAATCTCGGTCCCGAGCTACCCAGCCGCAAAACCCGAATTATCTGCGTGTTCGTTCGGGGAGGAGGAGGAAACCAGCCCGAAAATAGTGGAAATTAGTCCTTGCGGAGTGTACCTTAAAAAGATGCCCAACCAATGCCCTGGTTTCGGTACGCAAATTGCGATTCTCTGCCACACCGCTCAACTCCTTATTTCAACCCTCGCGACTTACCCCAGCCTATCCATTCCAAGGTACGAACATGAAACGGACGATTTCGAAATCATTTAGTCTAATCGTGGCCCTGACCCTCGGTTCGGTAGCTGGAGCGGAAGAGGCGACTGTCACCACGACGAAACGGCCTGTTAGTAGCAAGACCAAGAACCAACCCGCCAAAGCGGTCGAAATGTTCCAAGCGATGGACGATGGAATTCTCTCCGTCGATTACATCCCCCGCGATGCGAAATCCGCCAGTGTCATCTTCAAAAATACCTCCGGAGAAGCCCTAGACGTACTCCTTCCAGCAACCTTCGGTGCCGTCCATATCAATGCTCAGATGGGCATGGGCGGAATGGGGGGCATGGGTGGAATGGGTGGAATGGGAGGCATGGGGATGGGAGGCATGGGGATGGGTGGCATGGGCGGTATGGGGATGGGAGGTATGGGTGGAGGCCAAGGCATGGGAGGTGGCTTTGGGGGCGGAATGATGGGAGGTATGGGTGGCATGGGAGGTGGCATGATGGGTGGTATGGGAGGCATGGGCGGCATGGGAGGTATGGGTGGAGGCATGGGAGGCATGTTCCGTGTCGAACCTGATCGCCCACGCAAAGTCGCCGTGGAGACCCTATGCCTAGAGCACGGGAAGAAAGACCCAACCCCTCGGATGAAATACAAAATCGTTCCTCTCCAAGAAGTGAACGACTCGCCTGTTATCGAGCAACTATGCAAAGCTCTCGCCAACGGAAAAGTAAGCCAGAACATTGCCCAAGCCGCGACCTGGAACGTCACCGATGGACTTTCCTGGCAAGAACTTCTCAACAAGCCGCGCTACGTTTCGGAGTTCACCGGCCAACGAGAAATGTTTTTCTCCAGACTAGAAATCCAAAATGCGATGCGACTCGTGAGCTTCGCAACCTTGGAAGCAGAAAACCAAATGGAGTCGGAAGCCAACGGTGTTCGAGAAAAATCAGAATTGGAATCGGTCGGAGAACGGCTTGCACGTGAAGCGGCAGAAAAAAAGACGGCTCCAGCAAGTGAAGCCCCAGAGAGTGAAGTCCTAACCGGGGAATCGGCTAAATAAGGGGAGGACGCGAAGCGTCCCCCATCATAACCGGAAGCGTAAGCGAGGGACTGCGGGCAACGCTGTGAAGTATTTTCCCCTGGGAAATTGGGCGTTTCCTCATCGAGGCCCGGGCGTCTCGCCCGGAGTTACAAAGGCTCCTCCGGGGAGACGCCCGGACCACGACAAAAAATGCTTCACAGCGTTGCCGACCGGGCCTTGCCCCCGTCGGACACCGCTTTGGAATCCTAAAACGCACTGCGCTTTTAGCTATCCGCTCCCCTCGCCCCTTTTAGGGGAGAGGGGCTGGGGGTGAGGGGTTGAAGTGCGAGAAACAATGGCCGTTCCCAGGCTATTGCACCGATCCAGGCTTCCACCGAATAAATTCGGTGGGGAGCGGAAGAGGCTTTCTGATTGGAAATCTTTCGAACACCGGCGCTATGCTTGGAAAACCTCGGGGGTTTGGGGGCTGGCCCCCAAGGTGGCATGGGTTGGAACCCGCCAACGTAGCCGTTGTTTCTAGCACTCCTACCCCTCACCCCCGGCCCCTCTCCCCGAAGCGGGGCGAGGGGAGCAG
>CAYMXM010000550.1:0-3735 GCA_964394065.1 uncultured Pirellula sp.
GCCGGGTGGCACGCCCCTGAGGCACGAAGGGCGTGCTGTGAAACCTTGGATGGGATGCCTAGTTGTCAGCGCTGTCCCTCGCTTACGCATCAGCCAAACACCTTACATTCACGACGATGCCTCAGGGCAGCCCCGCAGTAACTTCCCGATTTTAAACGGGATTGGGGATCGTGTCACTAGAACGGTTACGTTCAACTCTTGTCCGACGGGGCTCGTCCCCGTCGGATACCGCTTTGGCGCCCTAGCAGGCGCTGCGCTTTAGAACTCTGCTCCCCTCACCCCCGGCCCCTCTCCCCTAAAAGGGGCGAGGGGAGCAGAACTCTAAAAGCGCGGTGCTTGCTGGGACATCTCACCCCAGCCACGATGCATTGCTTTTTGTGTACACTGGTATTCCCAATAGAAGACGAAAGGCTCCCCCTTTCATACACCGCTGCGAAGCGCGGCGGAAGTCATCCTCCCTCCCAACGTATAGGTCTTCGTCGTGCAACGATTCGGTCGAATCCCTTCCCTCCTCTCCCTCCTGGCTCTCACGTGGGGGATTTCCCTTCCGACCCAACTCTTAAACGGAGAGGAGTTCATCCCGAGAAGACAGAACGCCCCTCCTGGCCCACCTCTTTCCCCCGAAGAGGCATTGAAAAAGATGGTGGTCCCCGACGGTTTCCATGTCGAACTGGTCGCCTCTGAACCAGCTATCATGAACCCCGTTGCGATGGCCTTCGACGACCGTGGTCGAATCTACGTGACCGAGAGTTTCGAATACCCACGCCGCGAACCAGGCCCTGGGCGGGATCGGATCAAGATACTGGAAGATAAGGATGGAGATGGCGTCTGCGAAACGGTCAACATCTTTGCCGAGGGATTAAACATTCCTTCGGGGATCGCCGTGGGACACGGAGGCGTTTGGGTCGCGAACGCTCCCGATATCTTGTTCCTCGAAGATACCGATGGAGACGATGTCGCCGACAAAAAGACCGTTGTCGTAACCGGCTTCGGAAGAGACGACACGCACGAACTCCCCAACGCCCTGACCTGGGGGCCGGACGGCTATCTCTACGGCTTGAACGGTGTCTTCAATCCGTCGACGGTCGTGCAAAACGGAAAGACTTGGAACTTCACCTGTGCGATGTTCCGAATCAACCCTCGCACTCATGAGTTCGACATCTTCTGCGAAGGAACCAGCAATCCTTGGGGAATCGCCTTCGACCATGAGGGAAGCGCTTTCATCAGCGCTTGCGTGATCGACCATTTGTGGCACCTGACCGAGAGTGGGTACTATCGCCGCCAAGGTGGCCCCTATCCACCTCACACCTTCTTTGCCGAATCGATCGTTCAGCACAAACATCAAATGGCCGCCTATTGCGGAATCGAGTTCCTCGACACGGATGCTTACCCGGCAAAATTTAACAACAAGTTGTACATGGGGAATATCCACGGAGGATGCATCAACAGCGATTCCATCGAACGCGTTGGCGCAACCTATCGCGGGTCCCCTGAACCTGATTTTATGACCGCCAACGATGTCTGGTTCATGCCAGTCGCGCAGAAGGTCGGACCCGACGGTTGTCTCTATGTGCTCGATTGGTACGATCGCTATCACTGCTATCAAGACGCTAACGCAGATCCTGCAGGGGTCGATCGAGGGCATGGACGCCTGTATCGCATCGTCCACAAAGACAAAGGGCGTGCAGAGCCAAGGTTCGAAAACTTCGACGCGATGACAAATTCTCAACTCGCCCAAGCCCTTCACGATCCCAATATCTTCAACCGCCAACGGGCCCAATTGAAATTGCAAGAGCGGGCCATTGCAAAGGATACGGAAACGAAAGAGCAAATACAAACTATGGTCTTGGACGGGAAGCTTCCGATGAAAACCCGAATGCACGCCCTTTGGTCCCTCGTGGGCGGAGGGGAAATCAAAGAAAAGTTCGCTAGCAAGTTGATCAGCGCTTCGGAACCAGAGCTGAGGGCTTGGGGCGTTCGCACCATCGGGGAGCAAGGGTCATTCCCCCCCTCTTTCGACCCGTTGGAGTCCCTCGCGGCAGACCCTGATCCTCGTGTCAGAATTGAAGTAGCCATCGCAGCCCCCAAGCTTCTTCCTAGGCTCGCACCTAGTTTGGACAAAGGGACTGCACCCTCGGTGTTCGAGAAGTTGATTAAGGTTCTGGCACACAGCGATTCCGATCCGATTACCAGTCGCGTCGTTTGGCAGAATATGGTTCCCTTGCTCGCCGATGGGGAGAGTATCGTTGTTGAGGCATTGAAAGAGGAGCGAGCGAACCGAGAACTGATCGGTTTGGCACCTCGGTTCGCCGGTTTCCTCGCTTCGAAGACGAATGCAAACCTTGAGGATGAAGATAGCCGAAGGAGGCTGCAAACCCTTCTTGAAGTAGCCGGAGCTATTGTGAAGCAAGACCGAAATTCGGCGAGGCTAGTTCTGAATACCCTCCTTGAGAAGTTGCGCAATCAGGAGATACAGTCTGATAAAGCGCTCCCCATCATTCAGACTTGGCTCTCGGAGCATTCTTCCATTCCCGCATACCGAACTCCCGGTCTGAACAGATGGCAGGAGTGGAATGGCTGGCAGAACGGAGTGTTTCAACTCCATATGATGCTCGGGGATGAAGCATGTATCGCAACAGCTAAGAAAATTTTGACCGACAATCAGGCCAAGCCTGAACTGCGACTCCAGATCATTCTCGCAGCGAGTGCAACGCAACCCGATATCGTCGCCGATGCACTCCACGGTACCGTAAAGCAATTGGCGGAGCGTCAAACGATCGATCCAAAATTGCGGGATGTCATTTTGGATCTTGGTATGCGACGAATCGATGGGGCTATTGCGGATTCTATCGCAACCGAATTGCCCAAGATGGATTCGACGGTGCAAGCAACGATTGCTGAACGTCTCTGCCAACGAACGGAAACTGCGATACCTCTTTTAGAAAAAGTGGCTTCCGGAGTGATTCGGAAAGAGTTGATCAGTCCGAATCGGATCCGGTTGCTCGCCGGGATCGACCATGAAGGGTTGAAAAAATTGGTCGCCAACATTTGGGGGACAGTCAATGCGGAGTCTTCGAAGGAGCGCGAGGAAGCGGTTCAGCGTGCGTTCCAATTCTTGTCCAAAGAGGGGAAAGGGGATGCAGCGCGCGGTTGGGCCGCGTTCGATCGGACGTGCGGTCAGTGCCACGTGATGCATGGTCGAGGACATGAAGTGGGGCCCAACATCACGGCCAATGGACGGGGAGCTTTTGACCAGTTGTTGGTGAGCGTCTTCAATCCGAGTTTGGTGATCGGAGATGCGTATAAGAGTGTCACCCTTCGAACGGTGGACGATGAGATTATTACCGGGTTGTTGGTCGAAAGGACGGACAAGCGAACGGTTCTGAAGTTGCAAGGCGGGAAGGAACGAATCGTTCTTGAGGAAGAGATCGACGAATTCAAGAATGATTCGAAGTCGTTGATGCCGGAGGGATTGGAGAATCAGCTCTCCCCTCAGGAAATGGCCGACCTGTTTGCGCTGCTAACGCTTGAGAAGCCGCCGGAGTCCAAGGAGAACACGATCATTTCGGGTACCCCTGAGAGTCTGCATAGTCGGTAGAACGCTGGTGGGTAACCACGGAAGACACGGAAGGTGAGGCTTAAGACTTAAGGCTTAAGGCTTAAGGCTTAAGACTTAAGGAAGAAGGGAAGGGGCTTCGCCCCTTAGTTATCCGCTCCCCTCGCCCCGCTTCGGGG
>CAYMXM010000551.1:0-3730 GCA_964394065.1 uncultured Pirellula sp.
AATTCGCTCGTTCGCAGCGCCGAACTTCTAATGAGTTCGCCTCAACAGTTTGGCAGTGGTTAAAAAGCCGTCGCATGCTCGGTATGAAATTTCGACATGAGTACCCAATTCCACCCTATACGGTAGATTTCTGTTGCTTAGAGTTGATGTTAGTCATCGAAATCGATGGAGCATCCCATTATGAAGATCAAGGAAAACGCCACGATCAAGTACGCGATTTATTTTTAAAGCGACGCGGTTATCAGATATTGAGGATTCCAGGCTATAGCGTGATTCGAGAAGATGGTGATGCATACAAGACAATTGAAGCGTTTGTACGGGATGCCAAAACGACAATGCAAAACCCCTCACCCCCAGCCCCTCTCCCCGAAGCGGGGCGAGGGGGGCCAGAAGGAATGGGCCCGCGCAATGGGAAATAGAAATGACAGGTTGGTATGAAAATGGATGCGAAAACAATTCAACCTAAAAAAAGCTTCGCTTGTGGCGAGGGGCTCCCACAAATCTTCGCTCCCCTCGCCCCTTTTAGGGGAGAGGGGCTGGGGGTGAGGGGGAGATTCCACAAAAATCTCTATCCAATCCTCTTCCTCCCCATCACCCTCCTTCTCATCTCCCAAGCTTTTTCCTCTGAACCTCCCCCCCAACTCGGCACGGTTCGCCTTACCAGCGGCGACATCTACAAAGGAGAACTCGTCGCGAACCCCAGCCCGTCTGCCATTCCTTCAGCATCAGAAACCAGCTTCTTTTGGAGCTGTCCTAGTTTCCTAAATCCACTGGAGATACGCTGGTCCGATACCGATTCCCTCTCCTTTGCTCGACGCCCAACCGAATCGAAAACTTCCCAAGAACCATCCTTTGTCTTTGAACTTTGGACTGGCGAGTGCTTCACTGGTTCCATCGATCGCCTAGACGAGAAAGAAGTTCACGTTCGATCCCCCCGTTTCGCCACCCATGCCATACCGATTAGCGCACTCCGAACGATCCTCCGTGTGGTCGAAGGGGAAGAGAAAGAGCCCGGGCTCTTGCCCGCGGAGAACTGGAAACAAACCATCCCCCCTCATCAAACCGATTCGAATCGTCGTTGGACGATCGAGGTGGGAACGATTCAGACCGAAACATCGGGGGCCGCGATCGAACACAGGGTCTTCATCCCCGATGTCAACTCCATGGAGATCGATGCCGCCTGGTCTCACTCAAGCCCCAGCTGGGTCCTTACACTAGGAAATCCAAGACAGCTGGAACTCCGCGTTCGCAAGATCGACCACCGCCAAGCCATCGCCGTCACCTTGCTCTTTGAAGAGAAAGAGAACGCAGACATCGCCACCGCGATCATCCCGTACGAGGGGCAGGAATCATTGCGTATTCGCCTCCTCTCCGATTACATTCGGGGGAGATTCGCGTTGCAATTGCACGGCAAAACCATTGCGGAGATTCGTGGAAAAGAAAAGCAGCGTGGAGGTGGGCTTCAACCGTTGACCTTGACCAACGTAGGAGCCGGCGGGATGACCCTTCGCGAATTGCGAATCTCTCGCTCGATCTTCTCGATTGCTGCAAATGATCCGGAGGAGGGAACCGCCCTCGACGGAGAACCCATCGTTCTGTTAGCCAATAGCGAGGACTACCGAGGGACTCCGGCCGACTTTCGGGCAGACGACCAGACCTTCGGCTTCTTGGGTTCCTCCAAAGGGCTCGGTCGTGTTTCGCTCGGGGATGTAGAACGAATCGAGTTCCCCCGCCGAGAGAAATCTCCCTCCTCACAAAAGGAAGAGATCGGAGCAACCACTCCTCTTTACTTTGTAGAGCTACAAGATGGGAGCCGCTATTCCAGCCGAACGATCGAACAGCAGCGGGACAGACTCCGTTTAAAGAACAACGCTCCTTTTTTCGACATCGAATGCAACCTGGAAGAGATCATCTCGATCCATACGCATCACCCCGGCACAGCAAGTAGCGGAGAGGCGGCCAGCAGCGAAGAGGAGGCCAACCAACCACAGCGTCAAGAGGAGCAGAAGCAAGACGAATGGGTGATGCGGCTTCGAACCGCTAGTGCCTTTTCGACAGGGAAGCTCACTTCGCCGACGGATAAAAAGGATCCGAATCAAATCCTCTGGAGCACGCAACAACTCGTTGCACCGGTGCCTTTATTGCTCGATCGGGATGGAACGATCGACATCGCGCGCGGGGTGACAGTCGAGGATAAGAAATCGCCCCCCCGGACTCGAGAAACATCCCCTGGGACCTCCTTGTCCTCGATGGAGCAGTATGGTCGGTTGCTAATAGGTGGGGAACCCTCTTTGTACTTGAAGATGGGTGATGCGATTCCCGCGAAGGTCGAGTCGATCCGAACGGGGATCGTCACCGCGAACTGCGATTACTTCGGGAAACGCATGGTCCCCTCCGACCAAGTGCACGGCTATCGCCAGCTCGTCTACACCGGTGTCGATGCGATGGAAAGCAACGTCCTCAAGCGACTCCTCACCGTCCCTCGCATGTCGAGAAACACCCCTCCCACCCACTTGATCGTTTCCCGAGAAGGGGACGCGGTCCGAGGCAATCTCGTCGAGATGGATACCGATGCCGTGGTCATCGAAGTCCGAGGAGAACCGCAGCGCATTTGGTTGAAAAGCGTCGCCGAGATCGTTTGGTTGCAACCACAGGAAAACCAAACAAACGAAGACGGGGGAGAAGAGGAAAAGCCAGATAGCACGGAGCTTGAGCCAGAGGTTGCCAGCAGGCCGATGCTTCAAACCATCTTACAACAAGGGGCTAAGATCAGCCTCATTCCGACCCGGATCGAGGGAGAGACATTGCTTGGAACCCATCCGATATTGGGAGAATGCGAGGTGCCTTTCCGGGATTCCGTTCGCATTTTACTAGGGAGAGAGATCGAAGCGAACGCGCAATCGAGTCGATTCACGAAATGGAAGCTGCGCAACGCGATCGATCCGAAGTTCGTTCAGCAAGCGGCGGAAGCAGAAGCGATCGCCTCAGGAAATTCCAAATGGATCGGTCAGCTCGCCCCCAACTTTGCCCTCGAAATGCTCAACGGCACCTGGTTTGATTTGGGGCAACGAGGAGGACGAGTCATCGTCCTCGACTTCTGGGCCAGTTGGTGCGGTCCCTGCATGAAAAGTTTGCCCGAGGTGGCGAATGTCGTGACGAGCTTTCCAGCCCAAGATGTCGAATTGTTAGCCGTCAACGTCGAAGAGCCCCCCCAAGTCGCCCGGCTTGTCGCAGCCTCGATGGGGATTCAAGGGGTAGTGGCGATGGATCGCAAAGGAGAAGTAAGCCGCATGTACGAAGCCCAAGCCATCCCCTACACCGTCGTGATCGATCGCAAAGGAATCATTCGCGCCGTCTTTCTCGGGAACAACCCCGACACCGCGATGAAACTAAGAGAAGCCATCTCCGCCGCGCTGGAGTAATTGTGGAGGGTAAAGTTTTGTGTTTGGGATTTTCGGCCGACGCGTAAGCGAGGCCGCGCAATCACAACCCGACGCGTTAGCGAGGGACAGCGTCGCGAGTGCACGTAGACCTTGTCGGGAATATCAGGAGTCGGGTGGCACGTCCCTGAGGCACGAAGGGCGATGCGAGTATAATGATGCGGTTTTCCTCCCTGAAAGGGAGGTTCTATCAGCCCAGGGCTCGCCCCCGTCGGGCACCGCTTTGGCGCCCTAAAACGCGCTGCGCTTTAGAACTCTGCTCCCCTCGCCCCGCTTCGGGGAGAGGGGCT
>CAYMXM010000552.1:0-3698 GCA_964394065.1 uncultured Pirellula sp.
ACGAATCTTACGAATAGGCTTGAGGAAGAAGAGCGCTTCACCCTTAGCCTTGACCGTAGGTCAAGGAAAGGTAGCCCCTACCGGGGCTACCAAATACGGGACCACTTTTCGCTCCCGGAATCTTCACCCAGACTAACCAGTCTACCTCCGCTGCGTCAGGCCACCCCCGGTCCCTCTCCCCGAAGCGGGGCGAGGGGAGCAGATAACTGACATCCCTCCGCATTCATTCGTGCGATTCGTGCGATTCGTGGTTCCCCTTCTTCCTCAAGTCTCGAGACTCAAGCCTCCCCCCTCAAAACTCACTCCTCTGTATTGGCTTGGCCTTTGATCGTCCTTTGGGCGATTTCCCATGCGGATTCTAGATGGGTGACGTAATCTGTTGGCGAAAGGATTGTTTCCTCGATCGATGGATCTTCGGAAACTTGGATTTCCAACAGCCACCCCTCTCCATACTTGTCGACGTTGATGATCGACGGATCGTCCAGGAGGTGTTCGTTGATCGAGACAACCGTCCCCGACAGGGGAGAGTACATTCCACTCTCCGCTTTCTTGCTCTCAATGTTCCCGAACTCCTGACGATGTTCGAGAAGCGTGCCAGGAGCACAATCGAAATCGATGAAGTAGATATCTTGCAACAAGCGAACAGCATAGGCGGAGAAACCGAACCGAAAGACGCCGGTATCTACCTCCAACGCCCACATGTGGTTCTTGATGTATTTCCGATCGCATGGCAACTCGGCGATGAACTCTCCCATCGCGAAGGTGAGTTGCTCGGTCATGTATAACGGACTCCCCGGAGATGCTCTTCAAAGAACCGGGGCAAAAGACCATCGACTCGCAACAGTCCATCGACCGTCAATTCAATCCGCTCTACCTTCCCCGAATCATTGCAAATCAATCGACCATACCCCTCATCGACGATCTCGTCCCACTCACCCTTCCATGGATCGACGATCGATACTCCGTGTTTCTTCTCAAAGGAATCGACGTTGAGATACCCCTTCTTCAACTGAAGAATCATTTCCCTGATCAACGCTTGGTGCGGTGTTGGTTGATAAGCGCGTCCGAGAGGTAGACGCCCCTCGTCGTGGAGTATGGATAGATATTGAGCGTACTCGGGAACATTTTGATAGTGGACCCCCGAAAGGTGCCCGAAGCTCGCCACCCCCGTCGCCAAAAGATCCGCCCCCGACCACAAGTTATCTCGGTAGGAGAAGTTCACTTTGCGAGGGTTCTTCACCAGCGTGTAAGCGCTACTGACGCTATAGCCAGCAGCTTGAAACTCTTCGAACGCATATTGCACCCAGTCCCGCTTCATCTGCCAAGTCGCCACCGGTGCCTCTTGCTTGGTCTCGAGCAATCCTTTGGAGTAAACGGTGTTGAAGGGGAGTTCCATCTGGTAGATCGTCAAGCTCTCAGGGGAAAACTCCAAGGCGAGTCGGATATTTTCTTTCCAGTTTTCCCAAGTCTCTCCGACCATCCCGGAGATAAGATCGATATTCACGTTGGGAAACTCAGCCGCACGGATCCATTCCCAAGCTCGATAAATCTCCTTGGTAAGGTGCGCTCGACCATTCTCCTCCAGGATCGCATCCGAGAAGTTCTCCACCCCAAGACTCAGACGAGTCACCCCGAGTTCTCGAAGCGCATGCACCTTCGGTTCGCTCAACGTCCCGGGTTCGCACTCAAAGGTCACCTCTTCCGCTTTCTCCCAAGTGAGGCTCTGATGAAGGCGTTCAAAGAGAGAGCGAAGTTGTTTCACCCCGAGATAGCTTGGGGTGCCACCTCCGAAATAGACAAAGCGGATGGGGCGCCCACCCATCGCAGGTTGCTGGGAAACGAGTTCGATCTCTTTGCAAAGTGCCGATACGTAGCGCTCGATTTCCTCAGCGTTTACGTTTGTGAGGACCTTGAAGTAGCAAAACTTGCAGCGCTTTCTGCAGAAGGGAATGTGCAGGTAGAGCCCGAGAGGAACGTCGCGAGGTTCGCACGCCATCGCCTCTTCGATCAATGGGAGCGAATCGCTGTTCCATTGCGAAAAGGGAGGGTAATTCGAGATAAAGTAACTACCGACCTCGGTTTTGGTTGCTTCTGTCGACATCGCGAGTACAAAGGGATGGCTTGTGTTCCGAACTCAGATTCCCTTCTAGTTTAGGCGAGGGGCAGATGAATTACTACCTGAAGACATGGGCTCAGAAAGAAACGGGGAATGAACCACGAATCAGGCTTGAGGGGAGGAGGACTCTTCACTGGTTATGGTATATTTTCGCCTGCCCCTTACCTTACCCGATATCACCCGATCCGTTTTGACTCAACTTTCCATTAAACCCAACCTCCCGCCGCAATGGGATGCCATCATCATCGGCGGTGGCGCCGCAGGACTCTGGGGGGGAGGAACCGCAGCGCTGCGTGGCCGCAAAGTTCTGGTCCTTGAAAAGAACAACAAAGCCGGGGTGAAGATCCTGATGTCCGGTGGGACGAGGTGCAACATCACCCACCATTGCGATAGCCGAAAAATTGCAGAGGCCTTTGGGAGGCAAGGGAAGGTCCTCCTCTCAGTCCTGTCCAAGCTGTCCCCCCAAGATGTTGTGAGGGAGATGGAATCCCTCGGTGTGGCCACCAAGGTCGAAGAGACTGGCAAAGTTTTTCCTTCAAGCGATAAAGCGATCGATGTGCGGGATGCGATCGTTCGCCGTTTGCTGAGCGCCGGCGGTGCACTTTGGACCGGAACTGCTGTTACCGATGTCCACCCTTTGCCGGGGGGAGGATTCCTTATCCTCGCCGAGCGGGAGGGACGCTCGGTGGAGCTTCGAAGTGAGAAGGTCCTTATCACGACGGGTGGATTGAGTTTTTCAGGTTGTGGTACGACCGGGGATGGCTATCCGTGGGCGGAACGATTTGGGCATACGGTCACGCCTCTTCGTCCCGCGTTGACCCCGCTATTGTCCAATGTTCCATGGGTTCAGGAGTTGAGTGGTTTAACCCTCGACGATGTTCTGGTCACCGCGCAACGCTTCGAGCTTGGTGGAAAGAAGCAGTCGCAAGAGAGGAACGCTTCTCGCGGTGGTTTTCTTTGGACTCACTTCGGGTGTAGCGGACCGACGGCGATGAACGTCTCACGATGCTTTTCCGATGCCTGTCCCGAGGAGCCGTGCTCGCTCCAGCTCGATCTCCTTCCCAATCTCACGCGAGTCGAGATGGAGGAATGGCTGATGACGAGTCTGCAAAGTTCGAATCGATCGGTGAGCAACGTGCTGAGTCAACGGATCCCGAAGCGCTTAGCCCAGTCTTTGATGCAACAAATCGGTGCACCGGAGGAGGTGCATGGAGCCGAGTTTTCGAAGAAGCATCGGATGCAGTTGTTAGAAAAGCTTAAAGGGTTGACCTTTCCGATCCATGGGACGCGTGGTTATCCCAAGGCGGAGGTTACTGCGGGTGGAGTGACGTTGGGAGAGGTGAATTTTCAAGATATGCAGAGCCGCAAAACGCCCGGTTTGTATTTTGCGGGTGAGATTCTCGATCTCGATGGTCCGATCGGGGGCTATAATTTCCAAGCAGCCTGGAGCACCGGCCACGCAGCGGGGCTGGCGATTTGAAGAAGAAGAGGGCATTTAACCGCAGGGGACGCGGAGGTTCGCAGAGAAGAACTCAAGGATAAGTTTTGCATCCCTCTGGTATCCCGAAGGGATTACAGCCAT
>CAYMXM010000553.1:0-3684 GCA_964394065.1 uncultured Pirellula sp.
GTGATCGATGCGATGATTCCTTGGTTTGACACGCACTATGCCAATGCAGGGAGCACGACGCACGAGGCTGGCAGGCAAGCTCGAGAAGAAATCGACCAAGCCCTTCTTCGGATCAGCGATTACTTCTCGGTCGAACCGGATGAAGTCGTCATCACCAGTGGTGCAACGGAGAGCAACAATCTCGCAATTCTTGGCGTGGCGCTTCACCCGCGTCAAAAACGTCGCAAGATCGTGTCGGTCGTTACCGAACATCAAGCGACTCTCGGTCCCTTGAACAAACTTCGCAATCAAGGGTTCGAGATCGTACTCCTTCCTGTACAGCAACAAGGAGATCGAGCTCCAGGGGTCGTCGATATGGAGAAGCTCACGGAGGTGATCGATGATCAAGTCGCCCTGGTGAGCATCATGCTTGCCAACAACGAAATCGGTGTTCTGCAGCCGATCCCCTTAATCGCTTCTCTCTGTAAGCATTACGAGATTCCCCTACATACCGATGCAACCCAAGGTGTCGGGAGATTTTATTCCGATCCCGTCACCCTCAGTGCTGATTTGATCAGCTTCTCGGCCCACAAGTTCTATGGCCCGAAAGGGGTAGGCGGATTGATCGTCCGAAACGCGAACGCTCCCCTTCGATTGGCCCCTCAAATCGTGGGGGGAGGCCAGCAGAACAATCTCAGGTCTGGCACTCTCAACACTCCAGGAATCATCGGCTTGGCAGCGGCGATCGATCGATTGCGGGCCAGCCAAAAAGAGGATGCTCGCCGCGCTTGGGAACTGCGAAATCGACTTTGGAATCAACTCCTTGCAGAGATCCCCGGAATCGAACTCAACGGTCCAACCTGGAACGACCAAGGAACTTTTTTTGACGAAGGCTGGCTCCTGGGAGAGTGGCGTCTTCCCAACAATCTCAATGTATGCTTCCCGAAAGTGGATGGGCAGTCGTTGATGCTGGAAGCACCGGAACTGGCCGTCAGCAGCGGGAGTGCCTGCACCTCGGCCCATCCCGAACCAAGCCACGTTTTGCGAGGGATCGGACGGAGCGAAGATCAAGCGCGTGCGAGCATTCGATTTGGGATCGGAAGGTTCAACACCGAGGAAGATATCGATCGCGCGGTCGAGCTCTTGGTCAAGGGGTATCGGAAACTCTCTTCTTTTGTCGCTTGACCCTCTTCGGTTGGGGATCGACAATGTGCCACAGCGTCAGAGCTGACGCATCGGTAGTAAGTGGGAGGACGCGAAGCGTCCCCCCATCACAACCCGTGGCGTTAGCGAGGGACAGCACTGGCAACCAAGCATCCCATGCAAGGTATCGCAACACGCCCTTCGTGGCTCAGGGACGTGCCACCCGGTGACCGAGTATTCCCGACGAGGGGCCACGTGCACTTGCGACGCAGTCCCTCGCTTACGCCACGGGTTGTGATTTTCGGGCCTCGCTTGCGCGTCGGCCAAACATCCCAAGACAACTTTACCCCAAGCCTCCAAACCCGGACCTCCCTTGCATGAGCGTTGCGTCATCCTCCTCGTCAAAGCACACCACCTCCAGCGCGACCCAACAAGTCCCTGATATCCACGGTCGGTTCGGTGACTTTGGTGGCCGCTACGTTCCCGAGACTCTGACGCGTGCTTTGGAGGAACTCTCGACCGAGTACGAGAAGGCGAAGAACGATCCTGACTTCCACGCCGAATTGAACGAACTCCTCCACCGATTCGTCGGGCGCCCCTCTCCTCTCTACCATGCGAAGCGGCTGAGTCAGCAATTGGGTGGAGCCCAGATTTGGCTCAAACGAGAAGACTTGAACCACACCGGTGCGCACAAGATCAACAACACCCTCGGGCAAGCGTTGCTGACGCTCCGAATGAAGAAGACTCGAGTCATCGCAGAGACCGGCGCGGGGCAGCATGGAGTCGCCTCTGCAACCGCCTGTGCGCACTTTGGCCTCCCCTGCGTCGTCTACATGGGAGCCGAAGATGTCCGACGTCAAAAACCGAACGTTTTCAGCATGCGTCTGATGGGAGCCGAGGTTCGACCGGTGGAGAGTGGCTCGCGCACCCTTCGGGATGCGGTCAACGAAGCCCTTCGGGATTGGATGTCCTCCGTCGAACATACGCACTACATCATCGGCTCGGTCATCGGCCCGCATCCCTTTCCGATGATGGTTCGAGATTTTCAAAGCGTCATCGGTAAGGAATGTCGCGAGCAGAGCCTTAGCTCTATCGGAAGATTGCCCGATACGATCGTTGCGTGTGTCGGTGGCGGGAGCAATGCGGCTGGGATGTTCTATCCGTTCGTCGAAGACAAATCGGTTCGTCTAATCGGCGTCGAGGCGGGGGGACGGAGCAGTCGTTTAGGAGACCACGCGTCGTCTCTCACCTATGGCAACCCAGGAATCCTCCACGGCACCTTCAGCTACGTCATGCAGGACGAAGATGGGCAAACGTGCGATGTTCACTCGATTTCCGCTGGGCTCGACTATCCAGGAGTTGGCCCTGAGCATAGCTACTGGAAAGATACCCATCGCGTTGAGTACACATCCTGCCAAGACGATGAAGCCCTCAACGCGTTTGATTACTTGGCCAAGAACGAAGGGATCTTACCGGCGCTCGAAACATGCCACGCGATTGCGAAAGGAGTCGAGATCGCGAAGACGATGTCTCCGGAGCAACATCTTGTTATATGTCTTTCTGGGCGAGGAGACAAAGACGCTGCTGAACTCGCCCGCCTCCGCGGCCAAGAGTAGCATTACCCACCCCTTACGTAACATTCCCATAAGCTAGTATCTCCATGACCGCGATCGATGATCTGTTTGTAAAGCTCCGCGCTGAAGGCAAAAAAGCATTCATGCCCTTTATCACGGCAGGAGATCCGAACATGGAGTTCACGCGCAAAGTCATCCGTCTTCTCGACAAGCTCGGGTGCTCGATGGCTGAGGTCGGAATCCCCTACAGCGACCCTGTCGCCGACGGACCGACGATTCAAGCCTCTTACACGCGCGCCCTCAACAGCAAGCTCAAACTATCCCAAATCTTCGAGGGAATCGGTGCCGAGAAAGGGAACATCACACTCCCTTTAGTATCGATGGTCAGCTATGCGATCATCCATCGCGTCGGGCCGGCCAAGTATGTTCAGCAAGCCAAAGAAGCTGGATTTGCAGGAGCCATCGTTCCCGATCTGTTGGTCGAGGAGAGCGAAGAGTTTTCGAAGCTCTGCCGAGAAGAAGAGTTCAATTTGATTCAGTTGGTAACACCGACCACCCCTCCAGAGCGAGCCCTCCAAATCGCCGAACGATCCTCCGGTTTTCTTTATTTTGTGAGCGTGACGGGGATTACTGGAGAACGAACCGAGTTGCCGAGCGATTTGGTCGACCGAGTTTCCTGGCTCCGCGAGCGTGCGAATCTACCGATTTGCATTGGGTTTGGTATTTCGAAGCCCGAGCATGTAAAACTCCTCGCTCCTGTGAGCGATGGAGTCATCGTCGGCTCCGCGATCGTCCGCATGATGGAGAACGCCGCCCAAGACGAATCTCAAGCCCTCGCATCGATCGAAACGTTGGTCAAGTCCCTAACCGCTTCGCTGTAAAAATTCCGCTGTCGGAAGGGGACAAACCTGGGCTGTTAAAAGTTGGGGGTGCGAGGATTTAGGTTTGCGCAAGTTTCGTTCTCTGATTCGCTTCTTGTCCGACCGGG
>CAYMXM010000554.1:0-3678 GCA_964394065.1 uncultured Pirellula sp.
GGTGGCACGTCCCTGAGGCACGAAGGGCGTGCTGTGAGACCTGGGATGGATGCCTAGTTGCGAGCGCTGTCCCTCGCTTACGCCACGGGTTGTGATTTTCGGGCCTCGCTTATGCGTCGGCCAAGTTACCCAAACACTTTATGTTCGCGCCGATGCGTCAGGCCACCCCCGCCCCCAGTCCCCGAAGCGGGGCGAGGGGAGCACATACCTGACATTGATCCGCATTCATTCGTAAGATTCGTGGTTCTTTCTTCCTCAAGTCTCAAGCCTCACCCCTCAAGCCTAAGGAAAACCTTTCACCGATTCGAGTGTTCACAAACCTCTCTTTTTGCTCAAATACCCCTCCGCACGCTCCCCATTTTTCATCCCCGTTCTATATCCCCCGTTAAATTAACCGACGATGAATGCTGAAACGCACGAAATCCCGAACCGATTCGATTTCGGTTCCGCATGCCCTGAGATTTACCAGACTTGGCAATCCAACGGATGTTTCAACGCAGAAGTCAACCCTGACAAGAAACCTTACACAATCGTCATCCCCCCTCCGAACGTGACAGGGGCGCTCCACCTGGGGCACGCCCTCAACAACACCATGCAGGATATCCAAATCCGAATGCACCGGATGATGGGATACGAAACCCTTTGGATGCCGGGGACCGACCACGCGGGAATTGCAACGCAAGCGGTCGTCGAACGCCAACTGAAGGAACAGGAGAACAAAACGAGACACGACTTGGGACGGGAGAAGCTGGTCGAAAGAATCTGGCAATGGAAGGACCAATACGAAGCCCGCATTCTCGGCCAACTCCAAAGCATGGGTTGCTCCTGCGATTGGCGACGAACCCGCTTCACGTTGGACCAGCGATGCGCCAAAGCGGTCCGATCCACCTTCTACGACCTCTTTGCAAAGGAGCTCATCTACCGTGGCAAGAAGTTGGTCAACTGGGACACCTACCTCCAGACCGCCGTTAGCGATGACGAAGTCACCACGGAACTGGTCAAAGGAAACTTCTGGCACCTACGCTACCCGATTCTCGATCCCCAACCGGGGGAACCCAAGTTTGTAACGATCGCCACTACGCGTCCCGAAACGATGCTCGGCGATACGGCGGTGGCCGTTCACCCGACCCCGACCGTTGCACTGGATAAACTGGAAGCCGCCCTCAAGACCAAGCTGGAAGAAGCCACCACCAAGGAAAAGCCAGCGATCCAGACGCAGCTCGACGAACTCGCCCAACGACGTATCGACGTTCTTCCCGAATTGGAAATTCTCGCGAAGATGGCGCGAGAGGGGCGAATGGTTCGACTTCCGATCGTCGACCGAGACATCCCACTCGTCGCCGATGTTTGGGCCAAGCCGGAACTGGGGAGCGGGTGCGTCAAGATCACCCCCGCCCACGATCCAAACGACTATGATGTGGCGATACGATGCGATCTTCCGATGATCAACATCATGAACCCAGACGGTACCCTCAACGAATTCGGGGGGCCTCATGTGGGACTTACCATGGCCAAGGCCCGTACCAAAGTGGTCGAACAACTCGATGTACTGGGGCTCCTCCTCAAAGTGGATGACCGAGAGATCGATCTGAAGCATAGCGACCGGAGCAAAACCCCGATCGAACCTTATCTCGCAGACCAGTGGTTTGTCAAAATGGATCGACTCGCGCAATCGGCGATGGATGCGGTCACCGATGGACGGGTCAAGATATACCCACCTCGCTATGCAAATGGTTACCTCGACTGGCTAGGAGAGAAACGGGATTGGCCTGTAGGGCGACAGCTTTGGTGGGGACACCAAATTCCGATTTGGAGCCGAACGATGGAGACCCCCGAAGAAGCGGCCTCCCTGAAGTTCCAAATCGATTCGATGTCGGAGCGATCTGCCGGTCTTCTCGTTGCGAGTATCGAAGAGCCCACCACCATTCACGTTTGTATTAAAGAAGAGGATCGCGGCTTGGAGGTCAAACTGGAATCTCTCGGCATGGTCCGCCAAGAAGATGTGCTCGATACCTGGTTCTCGTCCGCTTTGTGGCCTCACTCCACCCTCGGCTGGCCCGACAAGACTCCTGAACTCAACTACTTCTATCCGACATCCACCCTCATCACCTCGCGAGATATCATCACCCTTTGGGTCGCTCGAATGGTTCTGATGGGACTCAACAATCTCGGTGAAATTCCCTTCCACGAGGTCTTCATCCATCCAAAGATCCTGGACGGATACGGGGAAACGATGTCCAAGAGCAAGGGGAACGGGGTCGACCCGATCGACGTAATCTCCAAGTTCGGACCCGACGCGTTGCGATTCGGTTTGGCTTGGCTCTCCACCGAGACGCAAGACGTTCGGATGCCTGTCCAGTTCGAATGCCCTCACTGCGAAGCCAAGATCAACCAAACCAAGGAAAACCGACAAAGGCCTACCCTGCAGTGCGACAAATGCAAGAAGACCTTCTCCACGCAATGGGCGAAGTCCGACGAAGAACTGGCGTTTCCCAAAGCACCTGTTGTGAGTGAACGATTTGAAGTCGCGAGAAACTTCGTCAATAAACTATGGAACGCGTCCAGGTTTGTGATGATGAATTTGAACGGGTATGAATCTGTCCAGCTGAATCTGCAAGAACTCCCCCTAGAGGATCAGTGGATTCTCTCACGACTGGCCACCGTAACCAAGCAGACCGAACAAGAGTTAAAGACCTATCGCTATGCGGAAGCAGCACGCGTTATCTACGATTTCGCTTGGGACCATTTCTGCTCCCTTTACGTCGAGATGGCCAAACCACGATTGCAAGACCCCGAGGCGCGTCCTCAAGTCCAGCGGGTCCTGGCTCATGTCTTAGACCGCATGCTCAAGCTGTTGCACCCGATCACGCCTTTTGTGACCGAAGCCATTTGGCAACAGTTGGGAAAGATCACCGATCAACGAGACTTCCTGACCGGCGAGAAAGCATCTCCGTTTCTCGTGAAGGCGTCTTGGCCTAAAGCGGACTTGGACCATATCCGACCGGAGGTCGAGAAACAGTTTTCTCATTTCGTCGACTTGATCGGCGCGGTTCGGGAGATTCGTTCGAGACAAAACATTGCACCGAAGGACCGGGTAGGATTTTCCGTGAAGAGCAACGGGGAAATCTCCAAGCTGTTGGCCCCGATGGCGAAGTTTGTCGAGGCGATGGCCAATGCCTATCCGATCGAGTGGAGCGAGTCTCCTGCGATCCCATCGGTTCAGGCCCATATTGCGATCCCTGAGATGGATGTTTATGTCGACCTAACCCAGTTCATCGACGTGCCTGCCGAAATTGCGAGAAACGAAAAGTTGTTGCAGAACTTGGTCAAACAGATCCAAGGAAAGGAAGGGCGGCTTTCCAACGAGTCGTTCGTGAGCAAAGCTCCCGCAGATATCATCGCCAAAGAACGTCAAGCGCTGGAGGATCTGATCAGCCAGCGAACGAGCGCCGAAGAGGCAATAGAAAAGCTACGAAGCCTAAACAATTAGGGGGGCAGGCCGGGTGGCTTGACGCATCGATGGTAAGCGGGGTGGACGCGAAGCATCCCCCCATCCCAACCCGTGGCGTAAGCGAGGGACAGCGTTGCGAGTGCACGTAGCCCTTGTCGGGAATATCTCAGGCGTCGGGTGGCACGCCCCTGAGGCACGAAGGGCGTGCTGTGAGACCTGGGATGGAT
>CAYMXM010000555.1:0-3676 GCA_964394065.1 uncultured Pirellula sp.
CGTGCTAGGGCGCCAAAGCGGTGTCCGACGGGGACGAGCCCCGGTCGGACAAGAATCATTCCCAAGGAAGAATGCTTCATAGCGTTGTGAATCCGATGATGCCGTTTCGCACAGTACAATGAAGGTTTGCACAATTGACTTTGTTTCTCGACATTGAAAAGGGTTCTCTCATGGTTTCGCGTCGACTTGTTATCACGGCTCTTCCCCTATCGGCGTTCGCTATCTCTGCAGACTGCCTCCTTCGCGCTCAAGAAACCGCCGGCGGAAGCGCCCCCGCCATCGCCAGCCCACCTGTGGTTCAGCACAGGACTCCGAGTGGGTTTTCCGTTGTCTTCAAAACGGGAACCCTCGCAACCGCTTGGGTGGATTGGGGAACGAGTAAAGAGGATCTGTCCCATCGATCCTTCCCTCAGCATCATGGACTCAAGGGGGCGAGCGACATCGCTCTTAGCACACGGGTCGAGCATGGATCGGATCTTGCCGGTTCCGATATCTACTATCGCATTACGGCGGTTCCTCTCTCGATCGACGGGCGGACTGTCAACTATGGAAGCGAAGTCGTCGGAGCGATTCACAAGCTTCGAAAAGCGGATGCAGGAGATCGAGTCCACATTGCGATCGTGAACGATACCCATGAGAACTGGGAAACGATCGGGAAGCTCGCAGATCGGATCGAGAGTGTGGATCCCGATGCCTTGATTTGGAACGGAGATACCTGCAACGATTTTCACCCTGGGAAAGATGTTGCCGGAATCCTTCTGAAACCGGGGCAGCGAGGGGAAACAAACGAAGGCGGCTGGGCATCGTCGCGCCCCCTTCTCTTCGTACCAGGAAATCACGATGCGCGAGGGAGGTTAGCCTACCATTTACAAACGTGCCTCCCTGGTTGGCCCGGTGGGGCTGGAAATAGCGGTATTGGGCTCCCGTATTGTTCGATGCACCGAGTCGGGCCCGTGGCGTTCGTCACTCTCGATACCGGGGAAGACAAACCCGATGCCCACCCCTCCTTTCAAGGTACCGCAGCTTATGAGCCTTATCGTGAGCAGCAAGCGATGTGGCTTCAAGAGGTGATGAAGAAGCCTGAGTTTCAATCCGCTCCTTATAAAATCGCAATCTGTCACATCCCCTTGCGCGGCTTGCCCGGGCATCCCGATGGAACGGTCATGGAAGGGTTCGCGTACTTCAGTGGCTTCGGAGCCCGGCATTGGATGAAACCTTTGGTGGATGCGAATGTACAAGCCATCGTTAGCGGGCATATGCATCAACACCGGATCGACCCCGCAACCGATGGCCTCCCAACGCAGATCGTCCTCGGCGGTCCGAGACTCGAAGCCGCAACGTTGACGCGAATCGTAGGAGACTCCTCCGGGGTATCCATCCTTGTTGAAAACATCGCAGGAGAGGTTCTTATTAAGCACGAGCTTTCGTAGGTAGAAAGACTCTATCTTCATCGAAGAATGGAAACACAGAGGCACAGAAACAGAGAGGAAAATTCGTCCCTTTCTTCGTGCTCGTGCTCGTGCTCGTGCTCGTACTCGAGATTCGAGTACGAGTACGAGTACCGCTGCGCTGAGTACGAAGATTGGTTTGAAGTCTAACTTGGTCGATGTTTCTAGCACTTCTACCCCTCACCCCCAGCCTGGCCTGACGCATCGGTGTTAAGGGGGTGGACGCGAAGCGTCCCCATCACAACCCGTGGCGTAAGCGAGGGACAGCGTCGCGAGTGCACGTAGCCCTTGTCGGGAATATCTCAGACGTCAGGTAGCACACCCCCGAGGCGCAAATGGCGTGCTGCGAGACCTTGAATGGGATGCCTAGTTGCCAGCGCTGTCCCTCGCTTACGCCACGGGTTGTGATTTTTGGAACGAAATTTGCTCCAACTTTAGATTGCCCTAGAACGACAGCAACTTTGGCTGCGTACAGAAGAGGATCCGTCCCTTTTGCCTAGCAAGAGTAACACTAGCCCCCTATTGAATGCATCATGAAATCAAGGTCACGAAGTTGGAATTGGTTGGTTTTGAGTTCTCTATTCCTTATCCCCGCAGGGGCTTGGTTTTACGTCGACCAGGGACCAGCCGCACCAACGCCGGCTTACGCTCAGCAGATCGCGGAAGCCAGAACGGCAAGAGGTGGCTTGGACACCCAGGAAGGTGTCGCGAGCGCAGATCAACTCTCCCGCGTGTTTCGGGATGTAAGCAAATCGGTCAAGCCTGCCGTGGTCAGTATTAAAAACATGGTCCGAGTCAAAACCGCTGCACAAGGACGTAACCGCATTCCTCCTGGATTCGAAGGGCTCTTTGGAGACGCCTCTAGGTTAGGAGATCAACCAGGCGAAATCCAGGAATTGCAGAACGGCTTAGGCTCTGGGGTGATCATCCGCCCCGATGGCTATATTTTGACGAACGCGCACGTGGTCAAAAATGCGTCGGCACTCGAGGTTTCCCTCAGCGACGATCGGATCTTCGAAGCCAAGTTGATCGGTTCCGACGAACGTACCGATTTGGCAGTTCTCAAGATCGAAGCGACCGGACTCGTCTCTGCCCCTCTCGGTGACTCTTCAAAAATGGAGGTTGGGGATTGGGTGATCGCGATCGGGAGTCCTTTCGGGTTCGCGCAAACCGTTACCGCTGGGATCATCAGTGCGACCGAAAGAGCAACGGGGCAAGGGATCACCGCTTATGACAATTTCATTCAAACCGATGCCGCGATCAACCCAGGGAACAGCGGTGGCCCCTTGGTAAATCTCCGAGGGGAAGTGATCGGTATCAACACGGCGATCGCCTCGCGCGGAGGTGGGTACAACGGAGTTTGCTTCGCTGTCCCGAGCAGCCTTGCGAGCCGCATCGTGAGCGACATCATGGCGACCGGGCAAGTCTCGCGCGGCTACGTCGGCATCGGGCCATTGACGCTGACTCCATCGATCGCTCGGCAGTTGGAAATCCCATCGACGACGCGTGGTGTCTTGGTTACACGGATCGATCGAAATTCCCCGGCCGAGAATGCGGGATTGAAAGCTGGGGACATCATCACGAACGTGAACGGCACCCAGATCACCAGTGACTCTTCGATCATTCGGATGGTCGGTGAAACGAAACCGGGAACCATCGTTACCTTCAATTTCATTCGGGAAGGGAAGAACCAAAACGCTCAGGTCACAATCGGAACTTTCGATCAACAAAAGCAGGATCAGCGTCGACAGCAGCTTGAGACCTATGGTATCGAGGTCGATGATGTGTCTCGTACGATTCGGGAGGATTTTGCCTTGGAGCCCAACGTAGGAGTCGAAGTGATCGCCGTCCTGCGCGGTGGTCCCTTCACCGGACTCCCTGCGGGGATTGTCATCAAAGGGGTAAATGGCAAACCGGTTTCGTCACCCGAAGAGTTTTACTCGGCCGTAGAAGCTGGTTTCGAAGCCGGCTCCCTCCGACTCGTCGTCCAGACGGAAGACCAAGAAGCAATCGTCCGAGTGCAATAACGGGTGATCTTCGTAGGGTAGTTTGGTCGACGCGCAAGCGAGGCCCGAAAATCACAACCCGTGGCGTAAGCGAGGGACAGCGCTGGCAACCAGACATCCATCCCAGGTCTCAACAGCACGCCCTTCGTGCCTCAGGGACGTACCACCCGACGCCTGAGATATCCCCGACAAGGTCTACGTTCACTCGCGACGCTGTCCCTC
>CAYMXM010000556.1:0-3672 GCA_964394065.1 uncultured Pirellula sp.
TGGAAGCGTTGTTTAACGGAATAAATTCCGTTCTACATTGGCCGCCATTCACCGCCGCCACCAGCGCAGTGAGCCGACCTCCTGTTCAGGGAACTCCAACCTTGATTACAATATTTCTCTCTCCCGGCAGCAGTTGCTGTCTTTCTCTCCTTGAGTTGTGAGTCTGTTGCGATGTTTTATTCTCGATCGTGTCTCTTTCTTGCGTGGGCACTTCTTATAGGAGTGTGTGGATGGTCAGCAAAGGTTGCTGACGGGCAGGATGCGAACAAGGGAACGCCGGAGCGTCCCAACATTGTTTTGATCATGGTCGATGACCTGGGGTATTCCGATCTCGGATTCCACGGAGGAGAGATTCGGACTCCCAATCTCGATGCCCTCGCTGCAGGAGGGGTGCGATTCTCGCAGTTTTACAACTCGGGGCGATGTTGTCCGACACGCGCATCGTTGATGACCGGTTTGCATCCCCATCAAACGGGGATCGGACATATGACCAATCCCGCCAACTCGCGCACCCACGATCGAGGGGTTGCGGGATATCGTGGCTTTATCAACGACTCATGCGTCACCATCGCCGAGGTCCTCCGAGGTGCGGGGTATGCGACGCTGATGACGGGAAAGTGGCATCTGGGGTATGACCAACAAGAGTGCTGGCCTCTACAACGCGGTTTCGATAAGTATTACGGCTGCATCGAAGGTGCTACGCGACACTTCCACCCGTTCCAAACTCGAGGAATGGTCTCGGGAAACGAACGCGTCGAACCTAGAAGCACGACCGACGAGCCGTTCTATACGACCGACGCATTCACAGATCATGCTATTCGCTTCGTTCGTGAACATACCGAAAGCGACCGACGCAACGATCCATTCTTTTTGTATCTCGCTTACACCGCGCCCCACTGGCCACTCCAAGCGTTCGAGTCGGACATCGCACGCTATCGAGGGAAGTACAAACAGGGGTGGGATGAGCTTCGAAAGAAACGCTATGCGCGTCAGATTGAACTCGGCTTGATCAAAGAGTCTTGGCCTCTATCCCCACGGACTGAAGGTATCCCCGATTGGGAATCCCTCAGCCCTGAGAAGCAAGATGAAATGGATCTCAAGATGGCGATCTTCGCGGCGATGGTCGACCGGGTCGATCAGCGAGTCGGCTCCCTGGTCGAAGAGCTCAAGTCGCGAGGCCTGTTCGAGAATACTCTGATCGTCTTCCTCTCCGACAATGGGGCTTGCCAAGAAGGGGGCGTTCTCGGTCGTGGTGAGTTCCAAGATATCGAGAAGAGGAACCTTGAGACGGACAACAGCTATGGAGAGGCTTGGGCAAACGCCTCCAGCACCCCTTTTCGACTCTACAAACACTTCGTGCATGAAGGTGGTGCGGGAACTCCTTTCTTCATGCACTGGCCAAAGCGTATCAAGCCACAATCGGGCTGGTACGATTCCCCCGCACAGTTGATCGATATCTTGCCAACCTTCGCGGACCTCGCCGGAGCCAAGTATCCGGAAGTATCGAGGGGAAATGCGATTCCACCTTTGACGGGGGTGACACTTCGACCTGCTCTCGACTGGCAACCTCTCTCTCGTAGCTTGCCCCTCTTCTTCGAACACGAGAACAATGCCGCAGTGCGCGATGGGAAATGGAAGCTCGTCGGTCGAGGCGTTGCCGCACAAGAAGGAGTTCAGTTTGACAAGTGGGAACTGTACGACATCGAAAAGGATCGAACAGAACTTCAAAACCTTGCAGCCATCCACCCAGAGAAAACTCGAGAGTTAGCGAACCAATGGGATGCTTGGGCGGCGCGGGCTCAGGTGTACCCCAAGGGCTCTGCGGATCGAGAGGGGAGTGACCAGCAAGACCCAAACACTCCTCGCATCTCGGGGAAACGAATCAAGGTGACCGCCGTCGCGCAAGGCCCCAAGCTTCAAGGAGTCGCCATCTCGCAAGGAGGACTCCGGTTCGGGTACTCACTCCACTTTGTGGAAGGACGCCCTGCGTTTTCTGTTCGCAACAACGGAGCGCTAACCGAGCTGATCGCTCCCGAGGCGGTCAAGGGAGAGGTGAAGGTCGTTGCTACATTGACCGAGAAAGAGCTCCTTCTCGAAGTCAACGGGTCGGTGGTCGCTAAAGCACCTTCCCCGGGTTTGCTAAAGAACCAACCGGTGATCGGTCTTTATCGTGGGTTGGACTTCCGAGATCCTGTAGGAAATTATCGCTCTCCCAACCGCCTCAACGGACGTTTGATTTCCGCGAACGTCGAGATCCTGAAAGATCCTCAGGCGCAGATTTCTTCCTCGAAGAATCGACCGAACATGGTAGTCTTTCTTTCCGACGATCATACTTGGCGAGACTCCTCCGTATATGGTTCTCCTGATATCCAAACGCCGAACATGGCGAGGTTAGCTGCTGCGGGGATGACCTTCGACAATGCCTACGTCGCTTCCCCGAGCTGCGCCCCGAGTCGAGCTGCGTTGCTTACCGGAATGTGGCCCGCTCGCAATGGAGCGGAAGCAAACCATGCGAAACCGGAGGAGTCCCTCAGAAAACTCCCCGCCTACCTGCACGAACTCGGCTATGAAGTCGTCTCGTTCGGGAAGGTTGGACACTACAAACAAACTCCTGACTACGGGTTCGACATCGCGAGGCACTACAACTATCACGAAGACATCGCTGTTCCGAAGGCATTGGAATGGTTGCAAGAGCGAGATAGCCAACAGCCACTCTGCTTATTCGTTGGAACCAACTGGCCTCATGTTCCTTGGCCTGGGGAGGACGTTCATTCCGACATTCGCCCCGACGCCCAAGTCGTTCCCCCCAACCATGTCGACAACGAAGTGACGCGAGCTCGACGGGCTCGTTATGTTGCAGCGATTCGAAATATGGATGATGAGCTGGGAGCCGTTTACGATCTCGTACGGAAAAAACTAGGAGAGGATACTTTTTTTCTTCACACGAGCGATCATGGAGCCCAGTGGCCTTTTGGCAAGTGGACGTTGTACGACGACGGGATACGAACCCCTTTGATCGTCAGTTGGCCCGGGAAGATCAAGGCCGGTGTTCGGACTCAAGGGATGGTCTCGTGGATCGACATTCTTCCCACTCTGATCGATGTGGCTGGAGGAGAGAAACCGGAGGGTATCGATGGGCGATCGTTCCTCCCCGTCTTGACAGGGAAGACGCAGGCTCACCGAGATGCGATCTTTGCAACGCATAGTGGTGACGGAAATAACAACGTCTACCCTATGCGTGGGGTGACGACACCCGATGGTTGGAAATATATTCGGAACCTTCATCCCGAGTATCTTTTTACAACGCATATCACGACGAAGCCTGGGGATACAGGCTATTGGCCCAGTTGGGTGCAAGAAGCCGAAACGAAACCGGCTGCTTCGACGTTGATTAAACGCTATCAGCAACGACCGGGAGAAGAGTTGTATTTTGTGAAGGACGATCCTTTCGAACAACGGAACCTCGTCGATGATCCGAAACATGCGGAGCGTTTGAACGACTTGCGCAAACGGCTCGATGAATGGATGACCGCGAACAACGATTCGCAAACGGTGTTTGGCGAACCAAAGTTGATCGCGCCCTAGGCCAGCGCCTCTCCCCGAAACGCAGCGAGCGGAGAGGATAGCTGACATCGCTATTCGTAAGATTCGTGGTTCCTCCTCGTCTTCCTC
>CAYMXM010000557.1:0-3666 GCA_964394065.1 uncultured Pirellula sp.
TGTAAGGTGTAAGGTGTAAGGTGTAAGGTGTAAGGTGTAAGGTGTAAGGTGTAAGCGATAAGGAGTAAGTGTGAATGAAGTACAAGGTTTCCAACTCGGTTATTGTTGCGAACACTTCAACCCCTCACCCCCAGCCCCTCTCCCCTAAAAGGGGCGAGGGGGAGCAAATGATCTAAAGCGTATCGCGTCTAACTCCGCAATTCGAACTATCCCGCTCTTCTTTCAAACTTCGCCCTTCAAACTTCAACTTTTTTTCGTGTCTTCTGTGTATTCCGTGGTTCCCCACGAATTCATTACTTCCGAATACGTGGGTGCGTCATCGGTAACCAAGCGCCGTTGTTGGCACTGCTGGCGACGCATTGTTGAATGAAGACCATTCCTTCGACTCCATCGTGCACATTCGGATAGACCGTGTTAACCCGTTCGACCGAGTTCCCCAAATCGGCTTCGATCATCGCATCGAATGCGGATGTGTAGATGTTGGCGAACGCTTCGAAAAAGGCTTCGGGGTGACCACTCGGCAATCGGCATGAGGCCTTGCCACTTCCGATCATGTAAGGAGCGTTCGGATCGCGCGTGTAGAGCCGATGGGGCTGTCCATTTTGACGAACCATCAACACGTTCGGATCTTCCTGTCGCCAGGAGAGAGCCCCTTTCGTTCCATCGATCTCGATCGCTAAATCGTTCTCCCGACCGTGACTGATCTGGCTCGCGGTAACGGTTCCCAATCCCCCGTTTTGATACTTCACGATCGCCGTTCCATAGTCGTCGAGTTGCCGCCCCGTTTCGAAGATCTTCAAGTGGCAGCTGATCTCCGCTGGCAGGAGTCCACTCATGTAGCGACCAAGGTTGTAAGCATGAGTTGCGATGTCGCCGAAGCATCCGGCGGCTCCGCTTTGCTTTGGGTCAGTTCTCCAAGCCGCTTGTTTCGAATCTTGAGACTCCAATCGGGTTCGGAGCCAGCCTTGGATGTATTGAACTCGGATCGCCTGGATTTCCCCCAGTTCTCCTGCTGCGATCATTTCGCGAGCTTGGCGGACCAAGGGGTAGCCCGTGTAGTTGTGGCTCACGGCAAAGATCCGGTTGGAGCTATCGACGATCTTGGCGAGTTCTTCGGCTTGCGCAAGATCGAAGGTCATCGGTTTGTCGCACACGACGTGGAAGCCCGCTTCGAGCGCGGCTTTGGCGATCTCGTAGTGCGTGTGATTAGGGGTTGCGACGGAGACGAAATCGATACGTTCGCCGACCGGTTTCTTCGCTTCGGTTTCCAGCATTTCTTGATAGCTGCCGTAAGCGCGGTTTTCCGGAACGTCATAGTCTGCAGCGGAGGCCTTCGACCGCTCTGGATTGCTGCTGAACGCGCCTGCGGCCACGGTAGCACGGTTGTCCAGACAAGCGGCGATCGTATGAACCCGACCGATGAATGAGCCCTGGCCTCCTCCGACGAGCCCCATCTTGAACTTACGATTGAGAGGTCCATTCGTCATGTTTGAAATATCTCCGTCAAAAAGTGACTCGTCTGGAAAGGAATGCTAGCGATACCGCTAGGGAGGTGAGCAGTCTACCACAGCTGACTGCAATTTCCAGTTCTCTCAGGTATGCCAGTGTTTTAGAAAGGCAACGCAGAGTCGCGGAGGCGCAAAGTCGCGGAGATATTCGGACCTGCCGCATCGGTGTTACGGGGAAGGACGCGAAGCGTTCCCCCATCACAACCCGACGCGTTAGCGAGGGACTGCGTCGCGAGTGCACGCGCCCCTTGTTGCGAATATTTCGGGTATCGAGTGGCACGTCCCTGAGGCACGAAGGGCGTGCTGAGATATCTTGCATTGGATGCGCAATTGCCAGTGCTATCCCTCGCTAACGCGTCGGGTTGTGATTTCGTGGCCTCGCTTACGCGTCGGCCAAACATCCCAAACACCTTATATTCTCGCTAATGCATCAGTTCAGCCCAGATCTCGTTCCTGGTCGGACGAAACCTGCCACCCATGCGGCGGTCCCTCTCTCCCCTTCATCTGCTAATCTGCGAAAATCTGTGAAATCTGCGGATACCTTCTACGTGAAATCTGCGGATACCTTTTGAGATCGAATCAGGCTTGAGGGGAAAGAGGAGCTGATTTCTCCGCGTCTCTGCGCCTCCGCGACTCCGCGTTTCATTACTGCCCCTTCCCTCCCCGGAGCAGTCTCCCTTGAAGCAAACAAAACAAGACCGCGATCACGAGTAGCGACCAGGGAATGCACTCAAGCCCCACGCGGCGGGCGACAAAGGAGACAACTCCTGGTATGACAGCGATTCCAATCGCAGCTGCGCTTACCTGGAACCCGATCGCTTGAGGGGCCATATCAGCGCGCACCGTTTTCGGGGTGAGCCCGATCCACGTAGGGAAAATCGGCGCGATGACGCACCCCAGCACGCTGAGCAACACGAGATCGAGATAGGGGACTACAGGAAAAAGGATGAACAAGGCCAATAGGGGGAACATCCATCCCGCAACCTGAACAATCGTGACTCCCGACCAGTAAGCAGTCAGCTGTCCAATACCGAATCGACCTAGCGTGAACGCTAACCAGTAACCTGTCACAGCCCCCCCTGCATAGGCAGCCGAAAGCCCTTTCCCTTCGGTCCACCAAGTGAAAAAGAGCTGCCCAACGGTCGCTTCGATCCCGGTATACAAAAAGAAAAGGAAGGACTGGCCAAGGACTTGTCGATCCTTGAGAACTTCCCAAATCGAGGGGCGTGGCGGCGTCTCGGTTTCATTTTCCTCAGCGGTCAATTCCCAACTTCTTCGAGTCGCAAAGAGGAGCATCGTGGTGATCCCAAGCGCCCCCGCAAGGATCATGTACCCCTCTCGCCACGACCGATGGGTCGCGAGGATCCAAGTCATCGTGAGTGGACCGAGGAAAGCTCCAATCCCCCAACAACCGTGCAACCAGTTCATCATCCGGAGGGAGAACCGATGGGCCATGACGCTGTTCAAACTCGCATCGATCGCTCCACCTCCAAGACCACCGACGAATCCGACGAGCATCAACAAATAGAAGTGGGAACCCAACGCATAGGCGAGGAGGACGACGGTCATCGTCGCCGAGCTTCCCGCGAGGAGCCAACCAAGCCCTAGGAATCGAGAGAGGGTCGATGCGAGAGTGCTCGACAAAAGGTACCCTGTAAAGGTAGCCCCCAAAAGCAACCCCAAATAATCCACCGGCACGTCATAATCCCGCCGCAAATCAGGCCACGCAATCCCGAGAACAGCATCGGGAAGCCCCAAGCTGATATAGGCGATCGCTGCAATGATTTTGACGAGGAGCATGGGAGTTTGAAGTTTGAAGTTTGAAGTTTGAAGTTTGAAGGGTGAAGGGTGAAGGGTGGAGGCGGCCAGGAATTGTTACGAGTTCAGCAAATCGCCACAACGGGAATCGATGGCAGGTGTTCTTGTCCGACCGGGGCTCGCCCCCGTCGGACACCGCTTTGGCGCCCTAGCAACCGCTGCGCTTTAGAGTTCTGCTCCCCTCGCCCCTTTTAGGGGAGAGGGGCTGGGGGTGAGGGGTTGAAGTGCGAGAAACAAAGGCCGCTCCTACTGATCTAGTGCACCGATCCAGGCTTCCACCGAATCAATTCGGTGGGGAGCGGAAGAGGCTTTCTGAATGGAAATCATTCGAACACCGGCG
>CAYMXM010000558.1:0-3665 GCA_964394065.1 uncultured Pirellula sp.
GCGAAGCGTCCCCCCATCACAACCCGTGGCGTAAGCGAGGGACAGCGTCGCGAGTACACTTAGCCATTGTCAGGAATATTGCCATTGTCAGGAATATCTCTGGCTTCGGGTGGCACGTCCCTGAGGCACGAAGGGCGTGCTGTGAGACCTTGGATTGGATGCCTAATTTCCAGTGCTATCCCTCGCTTACTCCACGGGTTGTGATTTTCGGCCCTCGCTTACGCGTCGGCCGAACTACCCAAACGCTTTATATTCGCGCCGATGCGTCAGGCCACCCCCAGACAGAGGCTGGCGAGACGTCCAGGCCAGGCTACGATTGATTTTTTCCTTCGGAAAAACTCTTGATTCGTAAAATTCGTTCGATTCGTGGTTTATCCCCCCTGTATCCTACTCTGTGATCGTACTCGCAATCGCCCCTTTCGCTTCACCATCTCCGATGTCCAGCTCCTCAATCGACGACGTCCAAACGACTACTTCCCCTCAAGAACCCTCGTCGACTCTGGCATGGGACACAATCTATCGCGGGTTTCTTCTCCTCGTGGGAACTGGATCATTGTTAAGTGGTACAGTGGCGGTGGCGGTCGCTTTAGGAGACTTCCATCCTTGGTTTGATTTAGTCGTTCACACCTCCTGGCATGTACTTTGGGGTACGCTACTGTTGTGCGGACTCATCGCCATTGGATGGTTCTTCTCCTCTGCCCGGTGGAGATCTCGCTGGAAGGATCGAGCGGTTCTCGTCCTGGTTCCCTCCATCTTCTTTCTTTCGGTTTGTCGACCTTGGGAAGCTCTTCCTTTCCTCTCGAACGATCGAACCGACGACGGGTTAAGGATCTACACCTGGAATCTTTGGCAGGGGAATCAAGATCTGGATGCTTTTCAGGGGGCAATAGAATCGATCGATCCTGACATCATCGTACTGATCGAGTTAGCCCCTTGGCATGAACCCATGCTCGTTGAGTTGGCAAAAAAATATCCCACGCACGAATGGCATCTCTTCGGTGCTGCGGGGATGGCCGTGTTCAGCCGCATCGAAGGAACGACCATGGAAACCAGGATACTTCCCCGAGAACCGGTTCCCGTTTTCGATATCTCAGTTCCCGAAACCGAACATTCCAAGCCGCTACGAATCTTCGCATCCCATACGATGTCTCCTTCACTACAACCGGAAGCCACCTGGATTCGGAACGAGCAACTCGCGGCATTGGGAGACTGGGTTCAAGAAACCGGGGAAAGAGGGATCGTGTTAGGGGATCTCAACATCACACCTTGGTCCGGCGCATTTCGAAGGCTTCTGCGAAATGCAGATCTGATCGACACACGAATCTACCGTGGCTACTTCGGTTCTTGGCCAACCATACTTCACTCCTGGGGAGTCCCCATCGATCATGTTCTGGTAACCAAAGACATCGATGTACGCTACCGAGGTGTAGACGACTATTCAAAAGGCTCCGACCACCGGTCTACATTGACGATCGTAAGGTGAACGCCGGAAGCGTGGCTCGAAAATCACAACCCGTGGCGTAAGCGAGGGACAGCGCTGGCAACCAGACATCCATCCCAGGTCTCACAGCACGCCCTTCGTGCCTCGGGGACGTGTCACCCGACGCCTGAGATATTCCCGACAAGGGCTACATACACTCGCGACGCTGTCCCTCGCTTACGCCACGGGTTGTGATGGGGGGGGCCCCCCCCTTAACACCGATGCGTCAGGCCAGGCCGGGGGTGAACCCTCTTCTTCCTCACCCCTCAAGCCTCACCCCTCAACCCTGCTCTGTAAGATTCGTTCGATTCGTTCGATTCGTGGTTCTCTCTTCTTCCTTCTGTTTCTCTTACTTGCGTAAACTGCAAGACTCATGTTCGTAAACTCGGGTTTTCGGTAAGAAGTTTAAATTTCAGAATTGAACATCTATATGAAATAGCAGTAATTGCAGGAGGGAAATGGTCGTGGTAAAAACCTCGCCACGCAGTCCTGAAGAAGCTTTGCATCGTCAGGATTGCGTTGCCGAACTGGAGTTTGAACCACGGAGATGATCGGCATTGCAGGCCACGGAGGGGCTCTCCCCCGAATATCGCATTGCTACTCGTACCGCTGGTCAGGAGCCAACTTTGGTATCCAGAAATCTTAACGACTACCTTTCTCTCATCGCATCCCGCAACCCCGGTCAACCGGAATACTTGCAAGCCGTCACGGAAGTGATGGAAAGCCTTTGGCCTTTTCTCGATGCAAACCCGAAGTACACCGAACACGGTCTTCTTGAACGACTCGTTGAACCTGAGCGAATCGTTATGTTTCGCGTTTCTTGGGTGGATGATCATGGAAAGGTGCAAGTGAATCGGGGATACCGAATTCAACACAGTTCCTCAATCGGTCCCTACAAAGGAGGACTTCGCTTTCACCCGACGGTCAACCTCTCGATCTTAAAATTTCTCGCGTTCGAGCAAACGTTTAAGAACGCCCTTACAACGCTTCCTATGGGAGGAGGGAAAGGTGGCTCGGATTTCGATCCCAAAGAGAAGAGCAACAGCGAGGTGATGCGATTCTGCCAAGCCTTTGTCTCGGAGCTTTTTCGACATGTTGGTTCCGACACCGATGTTCCCGCCGGAGATATCGGAGTCGGAGGTCGTGAGATCGGGTTCATGGCCGGGATGCTTAAGAAATTGACAAACCGCGCTGACTGTGTGTTCACAGGAAAAGGGCTCTCCTACGGAGGATCCTTGCTCCGCCCCGAAGCGACCGGTTACGGAACAGTTTACTTCGTTCGCGAGATGCTTGCGGATCGGGGAATGGACCTTGAAGGGATGCGAGTCTCTGTTTCCGGGGCCGGAAACGTCGCTCAGTACGCGATCGAAAAGTCGCTTACACTGGGTGCGAAAGTCGTCACCGTTTCCGACTCCTCAGGAACCGTCGTGGATGAAGATGGATTTACGACGGAGAAGCTTGCGATCTTGATGGAGATCAAGAACGAAAGGCAGGGACGAATCGCCGAGTACGCCGCCAAGGTCGGTGCCAAATACCTCCCCCACGTTCGCCCTTGGGGGATACCGGTCGATATCGCCCTCCCCTGCGCAACGCAGAATGAGTTGGAGGAAGAGGACGCGAAAACGCTCATCAAAAGCGGCGTGAAATGTGTTGCGGAAGGAGCGAACATGCCATGCTCCCTCGAAGCGGTCCATCTCTTCGAGTCCTCTGGGGTTCAGTACGCGCCTGGGAAGGCGAGCAATGCTGGTGGTGTAGCCACTTCAGGATTGGAAATGAGTCAGAATTCGATCCGTCGGTCTTGGACTCGCGAAGAGGTGGATACCCGACTGCAAGGGATCATGCACGCAATCCATGAATCCTGCGTCGAGTACGGAAAGAAGCTCGATGGACGCATCAGCTACGTCGACGGTGCAAACATCGCCGCTTTCGTCAAGGTCGCCGACGCGATGATCGCACAGGGGATTTTGTAGGTAAGCTGTAAGCTGTAAGCTATGAGCTTTGAGGTGTAAGGTGTAAGGTGTAAGGAGGCACCTTCGCCTTCGGGGAACGCAGTGAAGTATCTTTCCCTTTAAAACGTTTGCTCCGTTTCGAGGGAGAGGGGCCGGGGGTGGGCTGACGCATCGGAGTTTAGGGGGGGGACGCGAAGCGTCCCCCCATCACAACCCGTGGCGTAAGCGAGGGACAG
>CAYMXM010000559.1:0-3661 GCA_964394065.1 uncultured Pirellula sp.
TATGCTTGGAAAACCTCGGGGGTTTGGGGGCTGGCCCCCAAGGTGGCACGGGTTGTGAGCCGCCAACTTGGCCGATGTTACTAGCACTTCTACCCCTCACCCCCGACCCCTCTCCCCTAAAAGGGGCGAGGGGAGCAGAACTTTAAAAGCGCGGCGCCTACTAGGGCGCCAAAGCGGTATCCGACGGGGACGAGTCCCGGTCGGACAATCGCAATTCCCGGACCGCTCCACACACCCTACACCACCGCAATGCCAACTCCGATCATCACCCTCACAACCGACTTTGGTGCAAGCTTCTACGTTGGGCAGCTTAAGGGAGTATTGGCTTCGTTGGCCCCGACCGCGCGCGTGATCGACCTTACCCACGAGATTGAACCGCAAGCGGTTGTCCAAGGCTCCGTCATCCTGCAAGATTCCCTCCCCTGGTTCCCACGAGGTTCTATCCATATCGCCGTCGTCGACCCAGGGGTTGGAACCGAGCGAGCCATTCTCGCGATGGAAGCCAACGGTATGTGGATAATCGGGCCGGACAACGGACTCCTAGCACCATTGGCCGACGACCATCCCCCATCGAAGATCTACCGAGTGACCAACGGCAGATTTTGGCCCACCGGTGCAAGCAATACCTTCCATGGTCGCGACATCATGGCCCCGGTAGCAGCCCACCTAGCGCTCGGAGGAACTCCCGAAGAGCTTGGCGAGCCAGTTCAGAAAATCGCCCCCGCACGTTTCGAACCCCCGATGATTACTCCAAAAGAAATACTGGGGGAAACGCTATTTCCGGATCGCTATGGCAATTTGATTTCGAGCCTCCGGATAAACGATTTCGATGCAGAACGTGTGGGGAAGATCAGCATGCGGAGAATCGATGCCGAGAAAGAAGAGAGAGCGCAGAAAGAAGGAACGGTTGCAAGAGAGAACAACCGAGAAGAAGAGATCCGTTTCGTGAAGACCTACAACGAGGGCTCCCCCCGAGAAGTCATCGCCCTCATCGGATCCAATGGCAGGCTAGAGCTAAGCGTCAACAGCGGCAACGCCGCAAAGCAACTCGGAACAGCAAAAATGAGCGTGAAGATATTGCTGTCGTAGTTGTAGTCGTAGGGTGTGTGAAGTGGTCGCCGCAAATTGAGGGTACTCTGCGAGTATAATGATGCGGTTTTCCTCCCTGAAAGGGAGGTTCTATCAGCCCAGGGCGAAGCCCTGGGTAGCAGGAAACCACGAACGTCGGCCCTGAAAGGGCCGTTCTAAGGAGGTGTCTTTATGCCCCAATCATTGGCCAAGGTATACATTCATGCGATCTTCTCGACTAAGGACCGTTCCCCGGTTTTGGCCGAAGAGTGGCGGTCATTCGATTCCCAGGGCTTCGCCCTGGGCTGACAGAACCTCCCTTTCAGGGAGGAAAACCCCTGGCTACGTGCACTCGCGACGCTGTCCCTCGCTTACGCCACGGGTTGTGATGGGTGGGACGCTTCGCGTCCACCCCCTTAACTCCGATGCGTCCGCCCCGCTTCACACACCCTACTAATCAATCGTTTCCAACCCGACAAAAGCGGGGCGGATATTATCCGCGATACTGACCAGATTTCTATAGACCTGCTCTCGCTCTGCTTCGCTGATCGGCTGCGGCGAACTGAACATCGCTTGAACTTGGTAGGTTGCTGGCTCTAGAACCGTTCTCTCGAACCGCTCCATTCCCCGAATCACCGCTGCGCTTCGAACCGGTTCCCCGCTGAGTTGGAATTGCATGTAAGCCACATAAGTAAAATCCCCAGTGTCCTTGATGAAGTCCAAAAGGTGAACCTGCAAGGGCCCCATCTCCGCATAGGGGGAGCTTGGCAGCTCCTGGTCTCGTACCATGTGCGGATTATTCGTCTTCCAGCCAGCCCCCTCGTAGCACTCATCCAGCAGGTGAAATCCTCGGAACGGGAAATCGACCGAGACCATCGCGACACCACCGTTGGCTTCGTAAACCCAAACGTGGGAGTGCTGCCCCATGACGTTCCCCTTTTCCCGTTGGATCGCTTCCGCCCCCTGGAATCGCCAGTTCCCTAACTGCGGAGGCATTTGAAGTCGACCGCGAAGTGTCTCTAGAGATGCAACGGTAAACTCGGGAAACTGCAACGTCGTTCCCCTGGCGAGCACGCGTGTGGAGTAAGCCCCGATCGCGGCAAAACAGAGGGATAAGACCAGTGGAATCGCCCAGGTAAACCCACGAGCCCCTTTCCCCGTCCGATCGTTCGGAACGATTTCATATTTCGGTTTTTGGAACGTATGGAGCCAAGGGCGAACCCCTTGCATCTCCTCCTTGGTTCGTTTCCGTGGAGCTTCAAAAAGAGCGCTCAAGAAACAGATAAAGGCAAAGTCGCAGGTGAACGCAATCACGAACGTAGTAAGTCCTAGAATGGTGTGGGGCATCCCCGAGGTAAGGTCCAACCCCAACCATTCATGCGCCAATACGATCGAGATCAGGCGAATCACGTTACTGCATCCGGCCCACACAGGAACCATGCTCAATGCACAGACCGCAACGATCAAAGGTTGGCGGAACCATAGGACGATCGTCAGGGAGATCGCCATGAGGGCGTACAAACTATCCACCCCGCTGCAGGCTTCATCGACGAATAACCGTTTCCCGGCTAGCTGCAGAATATTCCCTTCCCGCAAGTGGGTAATCCAGATCCCATCCAAAAAGTTACTGGCAGCGTAACTCGAGATAGCTTGCAGGTATTGAATCATTTTTTTGTCATACCCCGCCGGCAGTGCGACGGTGATCCAGAGCAAGCTCGTCAAGGCGATGCAACTCATCCAATGGAGTCGCCCCAATCGCAGGAGCATCCAGGAAGTAACGATTCCGACCGCGGCGACGTAGGTCAACCAAGGAGAAGAGATGAAGACCGCTTCGGCGGCAGCTAGCAAAGAACCTGCGAGCAAGAATACTGATGCAAGCTGTCGCTTCAGATCGGTGGTCGTGAAAACTCCAGGGGATCGGTCATAGACAAAATAGGCAAAAGCCAACCAAGCCATAGGGAAGAACTGCAAATGGGGGCGAGTCCACAAGCTGTTCATTTGTAACCACATCATCGGTCCCAGGGTCAGTAGGGAGACGAGGTAGATCGCATCAATGATCGAAAACGAGTACTTCGCCGATGCCTCAGCCGGAAAAGCTGGAACCGAAGCTTCAGTGGAAGTACGAGATGGAGGAGAGGTGGCTTCAGCCATGGCGGGAATTGCGGGAGTGGAAATTAGGGGAGATCATTCAAGTGCCTCTTAGTTTAACAAGTAGTTAGCAATGTCCCAACAATGTAGAACGGAATTCATTCCGTTAAACAACGCTTCCATTCAACGCCGCCATCAGCGCCGTGAGCCGGTCACCCGATCATGGCTCTCCAAGCCCACTTCAGGGCTGGCCTGACGCATCGGCGCGAACCCGATGCCTGAGATATTCCCAACAAGGGCTACGTGCACTTGCGAGGCTGTCCCTCGCTTACGCCACGGGTTGTGATTGGGGGGGACGCTTCGCGTCCTACCCCTTTAACACCGATGCGTCAGGCCACCTCAAGGCCCCAGACGTGGTGAGAGCCTCTCCGCCCCAACGAGGGGCTTGGAGTGGGCTGGTATAAATCCCTAAGCTGCTGCTGGTACTGGTGTTGCGCTTTTCGTC